>NZ_WLUG01000068.1:0-40525 GCF_009706505.1 Providencia sp. wls1922
GTTAGAATACCTGCCTGTCACGCAGGGGGTCGCGGGTTCGAGTCCCGTCCGTTCCGCCACTTATAGCAAGCCCCGTGATGAAAATCACGGGGTTTTTGTTTTTCTACGATACATGTAATACAGCAATTTCTAACTATATTTTCTCCCTGTCGTCACACAGCTCACTCTGCTATAGTGATCTCTTCTAGATTTTTTTGTTTATTATGAGCGAGCAAATATTACTTAAAGTTTTGATATAGAGTATAACCTGCCACTGAACCCGTTACATCATAAGCAAAATCATGCCAACTCCAGCCAGTACCTGCTGGTCGGCTATCATAAAGTTCTTTCGCTGCACCTAGCGAAATCGAAAATAACATACCGAATTGTGCTGCTTGCCGATGTTGCATGTTCTGCCTATCCGCATACGCATTACCAGCAGCAGCCATTGCAGCAGAAAAAGCAAAGTGCTGCGCCTTATCTTTTCCCTGCCAATTATCATTTGACCAATGGAAGCCTGAACAGCCAGTCATTACTATTAAGGAGCAACTTAAAGCTAATGTTTTATAAGAGAGATTTGGCATATATCTTGGCCCTCTACAGCAACTGATAAGTTAGAGTTCGCTAGATAATAAAAAGCGCCACATGAGCGGCGCTTTAGAGAGTCAATTATTAAAGTATTCGACTAATGAGTCGATCAACTCGGATACGTCGTAATCGACGGATCAGTTTTTTCACTTTAACAGGGTAGGTTTGAATGCTATCCAGCTCGCGATAATGATGAACAACTTTAGTATGGACTCGGATGCAATCAAGCTCGTGTTGGCGTTGTTCTTGGAGCTGTTGTTTTGGATCGTGGATTAATACCGCATTTTCCAAATCTAATCCCCAAGCCCGTGGATTCAGGTTATTACCTGTAATCAGCTGCCATTGATTATCAACCCACATTCCTTTCAGGTGATAGGTGTTGTCACCATCTTTCCATAAACGAACTGTCAGTTGTTCACTATCAATAAAACGCTGCAAACGGCTAACAAACTTACGTAAGTTTATTTCATAGAGATAAGGCAAAGCACCGATGATTTTAAAAGGCTCTTCAGGTGGAATATAGAAGTCGTTAGCGGTTTTATCACCAATAATGATTTCAACTTTCTTTCCATCACGCAGTAACTTGCTGATAATTCTTACTAAGACAGCAGGTAAATTAAAATATGGTGTACAGATAGTTAACTTTTCAGCGGTTGAGCTCATTAAATGGGTGATAGTACGATTTAACTCGTTTTTTTTACCTAGGCCAACAAATGGAGTAACGGCAAGTTCATCATTAGATGCATTACCTGCAAATTGGTAATTAACGCCTCTTAATGACAAACGAAATTGCTTGATTAACCCTTTAAATTCCGCTGTTTTTGGTCTGCTAGGCGTATTGAGTAGATGAATAGCATCCGATGATAAAAGAGAATCATCAATGAATTTTTTCATCGTTGCAGTGAGCTGACTATTTTTGATGAGATGATATCTATCGTAGCGGTATTTTTCATGACGATGCAGGTAGACATCATTGATGCTAGCCCCGCTATATAGAAGCGTATCATCAAATAAGAAACCTTTTAAATGCAGTACTCCTAATGCTTCACGCGTGTTTACGGGGATCCCGAAAACAGGGATCTCAACATCAGGGTATTGCTGAGAAACTTCATAATACCAATCGGCATTAGTCAGATTAGCAGCAGCGCCAATTCGACCGCGCTGAGCTCGGTGCCAATCAACTAGAATTTTAATATCTAGATTAGGATTTGCTTGTTTAGCGGCATACAGAGCATGAAGGATGTCTTTACCCGCATCATCTTTTTCTAAATACAGCGCCGTAATGTAGACTGTATTTTTAGCTTGCGAGATTTGTTCAAGCAGAGCACCACGAAAATCTTCCGTCTTATAGAGCGTTTTAACATCATCAACCGACTGAGACAATTTAGGCATGCTTGCCAAGTGTTGTTGATGTTTTGCTTGTTTTAGTTTTGACAACATCACAGTGTGAATTTTCTCTTGTTAGTCTAATAGCAAATCGCTTTATACAAATATTTAAGCGAATGATCTGTCGATGATATCATATTTACACCATTCATTAGGAATAAATTGACCATTGGTTTACTTACTATACAGATTACGGTTTATTCCTAACGCTAATTATAGATGCAGGGTGAGATTTACGACACCATCCTCAAATTGAACATCAATTTGGAATCCTAATTTTTTTGCTAAGCTGATCATATTACGATTCTCTGGCATGGTGATCGCTGTCAGCTTCTTAATGCCATGTCCGCGGGTGTAGTTAAGCAGTTTTTGCATTAATTGATAACCGAGCGTTTGCCCTTTCATATCTGAACGAACTAAAACGGCAAACTCAGCTTCTTGGTTATCAGGATCTGCCATTGCGCGAGTTACGCCGATAATTTCAGGTTGTGTATCACTATTTTTAACAGCGACAAACGCCATTTCTCGGTCGTAATCGATTTGTGTCATATTCGCGAGATCATCATGAGTGAATTCACTGATTTCACTGAAATAACGGTAATAAAGGTCTTCTTTAGTGACTTGCTCAATAAAGGATTTTAAGAGTGGTTCATCTTCAGGAAGAATCGGTCTTAGCAAGCAAGTTAGGTCATCTTTTAGGTTAATGGTCTCTTCAAGCTCATTAGGATAAGGACGGATGGCAAGCCGAGTATCTGGAATGTTACTTGCTGAGTTCAATGTCATTGAAACATCAAGTAATGTGAATTCATCACCAGCCGCAAGTAGTGGATGTATATCTAATCGGCTGATGTTAGGGCAATCAATGATTAAGTTAGAGACACGAACTAATAAGCTGGCTAGCCCCGGAATATCTAATGGTTCTAGAGCACTACGGGCTTTAATTTTATGTCCTTTGATTGCATTAATGACCAAGTAACGAGCTAGCGCTAAGTTTAGTGGCGGAAGAGCTACGGCAGCCTGACTCTCTTGTTGCCACTCTATGCCCCCTTCGCCAAGCATGATTAATAAACCAAAAACAGGATCAAGCTCAACAGCGATTCGTAGCTCTTGAGCTCCTGCGCGATTCGCCATGCTTTGTACTAATAAGCCCTCAATTCGAGCTTGTGGGTAGTTGGTCGAGACTCGTTCAATGATGGCATTGGCAGCTTCAGAGACTTCTTTGGCATTCCTTAAATAGAGCATAACGCCCTGAACTTCTGATTTATGCACAATGTCAGGAGAACGTAATTTTAGTGCAACGGGATAGCCAATCTTTTCTGCGATTTCAACGGCCTGTTCGCTGGAATGAGCAATCCATGTCGGTAAGCTGTTTAAGCCATAAGCTTTTAAGATTGGTTGAACTTCATGGGTATCTAAATGCAGCTTGTTATTTTCAATGGCTTGCATGATACAGGTATGTGCTTGCTGAGTATTTGCGGTTATCCCGACAGGCAGCGCAGGGGTTTCTTTTAATTGTTTTTGGTTACGGCGATATTCCACCATATGCATATAGGCGGTGATTGCACCTTCTGGCGTTCGGTAAGTTGGGATCCCAGCTTCGCTGAAGAGCCTTCTTGCCTCTTGAGAAGAATATTCCCCGCACCAGTTTGTGAGGATAGTTAACCATTTACCCCGAGGATGTTGTTTAATGGTTTTGATCACTTTTTCTGCCATAGATTTACTTTGTGTAATGGCACTTGGTGTATGGATCAAAAGCAACGCATCATGATCGTGGCTATCGAGCATTTTGTTTAATACGTTGAGATACCTATCCACAGTGGCATCGTCGCCGAGGTCAATCGGGTTTTGGGTAGATAAATCTAATGGTAATAGAGAACTTAATTCGTTTTCAGTTTCTACACTGAGTTTTGCAAGTTTTCCATTACGTAGAAGTAGTTCATCGAGTGCCATTGCGGCAGGTGCTGAGCCGTTGCTCATAATCGATAAACGTTCTCCTCGTAGCGGAGTCATATAACTTAGTGTTTCTACCGCAGAAAACATTTCGTGGGTATCTTGGACTCGCAGTAAACCAGCCCGTTGAATCGCAGCATCATAAGCGGCATCTAAACTTGGTTTTTCACCGAGAAGCTCTTGCGCTTTGCGTGTTCGCCCGCTTTTGATAACGAGGATCGGTTTGTTACGGGATGCACTACGAGAAGATGATAAAAAGCGTCTAGCATCACTAATGTTTTCTAAATAAAGCAAGATAGCGCTGGTTTTGCTATCTCGAGCAAGATAGTCCAGTAGGTCATCAATATCGATATCAATGCTATCGCCAAGGGCAATAAAATAGGAAAAACCGATATCGCGATGGCGCGCCCAATCTAAGACTGTATTTGAGACTGCGGCAGATTGTGAAATAAATGCTAGTTTACCTTTCAAAATAGGGATTGGGGAAAAGCTGGCATTTAGCCCTTGCCATGGTGCAAAGAAGCCTAAGCTATTCGGACCTAATAAACGAATTTGGTATTGCTGAGCCACCTTTTTCAGTTCATTAAATTGAATAGAAGGGGACGATAAGATAATGACGACATTACAACCTGCCTCACCAAGCTGGCGGAGACATTCAACATTGCGAGAATAGTGAGTGCAGATCACTGCAAGATCAGGCTTGAGTGGGAGTTTATCAATTGAGGGATAAGCAAGGACGCCAAGAATGGAGTTCCTGTTCGGGTTAACGGGCAGAATAGGGCCTTTGAAACCACTGCTGAGTAAGTTTTTCATCATCACAGATCCTGCTCGGCTAGGATCTTCTGAAGCGCCCACGACAACGATAGATTTTGGTCTAAACAATGACTCTAGCTGACTCACTAACCCCATGGCGGTAAACCTTTTTGTGGTGAGCGAAAACCCGCTCAATTGATTTTGAGTTCGTAAGCAACGCTATACGATACGTTGCTGGAATACCATGTCGTATATTGTGCCGTATATTGTGGGAAGCGCCAGTTTATCGAGGGAATTTTATTGAATATTACAAGCACCTTCACGTTTTGCTGTGAAGGTGATTTTCAAAATAGAAATTGCTGGAAAGCGAGGCATATAAATAACGTAAAAAATGCCTATAAGGAGTTATTCTTGGGGCTTAGACAAAAGCATTTGAGCGGTTGGATGATGCGGTTTCCCCTCTAAGTATTTACGGCGAAACAGATTGAAATGCGTGAATAACGCTTGGGATGCATCAATATCGCCAGCTTGTTCTAGCACGGTAGCAGCGACTTCAGCAGTGCAGTGTTGCTCTTCCCGCGATGGTGTACGCAGCAGGTAGTCGGTTCTCGCTTTCGTATTGATAGACAACATTGGAATTTGATCCAAATAAGGGCTTTTGCGGAACATCTTACGCGCTTCTGGCCAAGTACCATCTAACAGAATAAACAATGCAGGTTTGTCAGAAAGCGTCGGTTCATTGACGACAATGCGATCCGTTTGCGCGTAGCTTTCTGGGAAAATCAGATAAGGCTGTCTACTCTTATCTTGCAGAGCGGCTAACAGCTGGTTGTTAGGATCTGTTCTTGACCATTGATATGCCTGAGTATCAGGAAGCACATCGGCAATGAGTTTTCCGGTGTTGCTGGGTTTAAAGACTTCACCATCAAACATAATCAGACAAAATTGGCTTTTTGCTTGTGCAGAAACCGTTTCTTCATAGAGACACTGTGGCACGGGGAGTAAGCAATATTGACAGCGTTTCACCCGGCAACCCCTTGCTTTAAAAGGTTTTGTAGAAAGGGCTAAGCGTTGTTGACGCAGGTGATAGACAGCGTTCTGACTCATGGTTGATGGGGCACTTTTCGTTGTGACAAAAATAAGGGGCATATTGTACGCAAAACGATTTGTCTACGATAGAAGTATATTCAATAACTTTTCGGTGAGATAATAGCGCGGATCGGTAGCGTAGCTTTGCAACTTCATGTAATCTTCGCGCCATAGCTTAGTAGGGGATAGCGATGAACGACACGAATGATTTTAGTGGTAAAAACGGCAAAGTAAAAGTGATGTATGTCCGTAGCGAAGAGCAGGACAACAATAAAGGTAATGATAAACGCCGTGGCGGTCGTGATGATAAGCGAGATGATAGACGCGGTGATAAGCGTTCAGGTGGGCGTAACGACCGCAATGATCGCAACGACCGTTCTGGTCGCTCTGGTCGTCCAGAAGGTGGTCGCTCAGAACGCCGTTCTGACAATGACAGACGCTCAAGTAATCGCGATAGCGCACCACGTGGAGAGCAGTCTCCATGGCGTACAGTTTCAAAACCAGGCAGTGATGAATTAGAAAACGACCACGGTGGTATTTCAGGAAAAAGCCAAATTGATCCTGAGCAGTTACGTAAACAGCGCCAAGAAGAGACACGTATTTACGGCGAAAATGCTTGCCAAGCGATGTTTAAAAACCGTCCAGATGGCATTGTCCGTGCGTGGTTCTTGCAGTCAGTCACCCCACGTTTTCGTGATGCATTAAAATGGATGGCAGCAAACCGCAAAGCGTACCATGTTGTTGATGAAGAAGAGTTAACAAAAGCGTCTGGTACTGAGCACCACGGCGGTGTGTGCTTTATCATCAAAAAACGCGGTGGTATGGCAGCAGAAACCTACTTAGAAAATGCGGTCGATACCGATTGTGTTTTAGCGCTGGAAGATGTTGGTAACCCGCATAACCTTGGTGGGATCATGCGTAGCTGCGCTCACTTTGGTGTGAAAGGTGTGATTTTACAAGATGCAGGAATGCTGGAATCAGGTGCGGCAATTCGTACCGCTGAAGGCGGCGCGGAGCATATTAAAGCCATTGATGCGGATGGTTTCACCCCAACACTGAATAAATTCCGTGAAGCGGGCTATACCATCGTCACGACATCAAGCCATAAAGGTAGTCAGGACATTGCTAAGGTTCAATTACCGAAGAAAATGGTGTTGGTGTTAGGTCAAGAGAGTGATGGTTTAAGTGACAGCACATGGGATCAGGGTGATATGAGCCTGTACATTGGCGGAACAGGTAAAGTTGAAAGCCTGAACGTCTCTGTAGCAACAGGGATTATGCTTTCTCAGTGGTGGTCACAAAATAAAGTTAAGTAATGACTTACTGACTTGAGCTATCCTAAAAAAACCATACACAAAAATGTGTATGGTTTTTTTTCATTTGGATTACATACCGGCTAGTGAGCTCCGCCACCATCTTTTGAACCAGCACCGAATGGTGGTTTGGCAAACCATACAATCACCATTAACAGAATAAACACGCCAGCGGACATCCAGAAAATTTCATTAGCAGAAATAATTAGCCCTTGCTCAGTAATTGAACGCGCAATATATGCAGCACTTTGCTGCTCATTCATTCCTATTTGCGCCAACTCACTGTACATATGTTGAGCATTTGGATTATACGGGTTAACAAACTCTGTCAAATTTTCATGGTGCATTGCTTCACGCTGTGTCCACAACGTGGTGGTGATGGAGGTACCAATTGCACCCGCTAAGGTTCGCGTGAAGTTAGATAAGCTGGACGCTGATGCCATTCTTTCTGGTGGTAAACCTGATAATGTAATGGTCGTGAGTGGCATAAAGAAGCAGGCTATCGCTAAACCTTGAACGAACTGAGGCCATGCTGCTGCGGCAAATCCCATACCAGGCTCAAAGGTGTAAGCTCGCCAGTAATAGCAGACGGCATACATAATAAAACTGAATGTCACTAAATAACGCATATCAATACGGTTACCAAAGCGACCAATAATCGGCGTGATCAGCAGCGGCAAGAGACCGACGGGTGCGGAGGCTAACCCCGCCCAAGTTGCGGTATAGCCGTACACTTCTTGCAGCAACTGAGGCAATAGGACAATGGTACCGAAATAGAGCATATACGCCAAACTGAGCGCCAAACAACCGATAGTAAAATTACGCTCTTTAAAGAGGGAAAGGTCGATGACGGGATGCTCATCAGTCAGTTCCCAAACAATTAAGAAGGCTATTGCGACAACGGCGATAACGGTCAGAACGATGATCTCCGTAGAGTTAAACCAATCGAGCTCTTTCCCTTGGTCGAGCATAATCTGCAATGCACCAATCCCGACAACCAGTAAGACAAGCCCGACGGTATCAATTGGCTTGATCGCGATTTGAGTTTCACGTCCTTTAAGCGTTCGCATAATGGCAAAAATAATCGCGATACTAAAAGGAACGTTGATAAAGAAAATCCAGCCCCAGTGGTAGTTGTCACTAATATAGCCACCAAGAATAGGCCCACAAATCGGCGCAACCACAATGGTCATTGACCACAGTGCAAGAGCCATACTACGTTTGGCTGGTGGATAGTTATTGAGTAAGAGACTCTGAGACAAAGGAATGAGTGGACCTGCAACCAAACCTTGTAGGACGCGGAATAAAATCAGCATTTCTAAGCTGTTGGAGATCCCACACAACCATGAGGTAAGGGCGAAAAGCCCGGTAGACCATAAAAAGAGGCGAACTTCACCAATACGACGAGCTAACCAGCCAGTGATCGGAATAGAGATAGCATTCGCTACCCCAAACGATGTGATCACCCATGTGCCTTGTGAGTTAGATGCACCCAAGTTACCCGCAATTGTGGGGATAGCGACGTTAGCAATGGTCGAATCCAAAACTTGCATGAAAGTCGCCAAAGATAACGCAATGGTCATCCAAGCCAGTTTTGAGCCTGTTAACGGTGCATTTGTCACGTTAGTGTCTCCGTTTACTTATTTGCCAGAGTTATTTTGAATAATCTCAGCAACAATTTTGTCAGCAGGAGACATATCAACCGCTAAAGCCGTTGTGTGATAAGCGGGCGTATCGCGCAGACCTTTGGATAACACTTTGCCGTCTTTATTGGCAGTATCCACTTCGACTTCGGTTGAGAGCCCAATACGTAGAGGGTATTCATCAAGTTGGGATTCATCGAGGGCGATACGTACTGGAAGGCGTTGAACCACTTTGATCCAGTTGCCGCTCGCGTTTTGAGCGGGTAATAATGAGAAAGCGCTTCCCGTCCCCATATCAAGCCCGACCACGGTGCCGTTGAATACCACATTTTTGCCATAGAAATCGGTAGTTACTTTGGCAGGTTGGCCAATGCGCATACTCGCTAATTGTGTCTCTTTAAAGTTGGCATCAATCCACATTCCGCTAGATGGCACAATTGCCATTAATGGGGTATTTGGCGTGATTTGTGAACCGACTTGCACACTACGGCGGGAAACATAACCGTCCACTGGGCTGACAATTTTGGTGCGTTGCAGGGCAAGCCATGCATTTCGCACTTGCGTTGCAGCTTGTTCAACAAGCGGCTGCTTTTCTAAAGCGGTATTGAGCACGATGGCTTGGTTGGCGTTGTACTGTTCAATCGCCACATCAAGCGCACCTTTCGCACTGATGACAGCTTCTCTCGCATGTTGAAGCTCTTCTTTACCGATTAAATTGCTGCTACCCAAGACTTCGCGGCGTTTTAAATCATTTTGTAAACGGGATAATTCAGAGCGTTTAACATCAATATTTGCTTGAAATTGGCGGCTATTGATAATGTGCTGTTGGGATTGTCGAACGCTGTTAGCAAGTTCAGTTTTGGCTTTTTCAAGAGCGAGTTCGGCATCTCTAGGATCTAACTCCACCAGTACCGTTCCACTTTTCACAAAATCGGTGTTATCGACATTGACTGTCATGACGCTACCGGATATTTGCGCTTGGATTTGAACTTGATTTCCAGCAACGTAAGCGTTGTCTGTTGATTCGTAATGGCGTAAGACGAGATACCAGTATGCAGTCCAACCGATGCCTATCGCTATAAAAATAACGGTTAGGAACATTAGTGCATTTCTGCGCTGTCTTTTTTTGTTTAATGGCGGCGTTTGCGTTTCAAGCAGATCCTCGCGTGCGCTCATACTGGTGGTTCCCCATATTCAATGGATAAAAATAACGACTGTTTCCAGCAGTTAGTGTTAACTACTGGAAACTAAGACGACAAATGATTTCGTTGCTCGATGGGATATCGCAATATATAACTGAAAGGATAATGAAATATATGTGAGTGAAAAGTTTTTTTTTCAGTTTAAGCCACAGAATGCCTCAAAAACATTAACCATGAAATATCTGTGGTCAATATTATCACTCTTTTATGCTATCGAGTTTTGCTAATAATTTGCGCATCAGCTTGTCGAGCAGTTGTTTTTCATCAGTATCCAATGAAGACCAAATATCGATCAATGCCTTATGCTGCGGCGGTAATAATCCACTGAGAAACTCAGAGCCTTTTTCCGTTAAGTGCAAATGCAGGCAGCGACGGTCGTTATGGCTTTCTTTACGCTCAATCCAACCATTTTTTTCTAATTCATCGGCGATACGTGTTGCGTTAGTCCGTGAAGAACCTAATGCTGCACTGAGTTCAGATGGCTGAATGCTATGAGAATCTTTAGTATCAAGGATCATGAGCGCCATAAATAGCGTTTCATTGACACCTTGAGCTCTTAGCATGTTATTACGTGATTCCAACAGTTTTCCATGAACGTGCATGCACAAGCGCGTCAATAAAATTTCTTGGTAAGGGATAGTATTTTCTTGTGAAGTTTGTTGCGCGACGCGAGCGTTAAGTAATTCTTCTGTCGGTGTAAATGAACTTTCCATTATTTGGATACCTTATTAGTTTCAGTTGGTAAGATTTCAACTGTAATCAACCATGTGAATGGTATATTAAAAGATAGAATTAGCAATTATACTTAATTAATTTCATCCATTTTATTTTGACAATGATACATTATTCATAAATTTTATGAATGTGTTTTAACGCATTTAGTATAGTTCAATTAACAATCACTGCTTTCTTACTATCATGTAGGTAAATAGATGAAAATATAATTGCGTTTTATACGACAAATAAAATCATATAAAACAATATATAATCACATCGCATTAACTCAATACCATTTTTTTTATTACTCAATAATTACAAGATAGAAGGATCTTTCTATTTTTTGAGGTAAATACCCTAAAAAGGCACCTAGGGTATTGAGTAATACCGAATTAATATTTTGTGGATAAGAAGTATACCATCTGATAAAGATATACTTTTTGCTTAACTGTGTCACTTATTAACTTTTTCTAGGTAAATTATACCTTGAACCAATTATTTATCATTGTTAGCTATTTAACATGATGATTATTATCACAGAGATATAATAATAGGCTAAATAATGGGCATATGAATAATAGATCAGATATTAAATCTATAGCAGCCAAATAAATGACTGCTATAGATATAAATGAATGAAGGGATTACTGTTCAGAGGTAATAATTGGATCGAATCGAGCACCAATTGCCCAAATGATTAAACTGATACCTGTGATAACAACGCCTGAAATTGCTACGCCCATCCAACCTGCATGTTCATAGGCATAACCTGAAAGTAATGAACCTAGTGCTCCGCCAATAAAATAACTGGTCATATAGCCGGCAGTTAAGCGATTTCGTGCTTCAGGCATAATACGATAAAGTGTGCTTTGGTTAGTCACATGAACACCTTGGATGGCAAGATCAAGCACTAAGATGCCAATAATAAAAGCGATTAGTGAATATTTTGCCAGACCAATTGGGATCCATGAGAGCAATAATAGAATTAACCCAAGGGTAGTGACTAATTTGCCTTTACCTTTATCCACTAAGCGCCCTGCTTGGGTTGCCATTAATGCACCTGCTGCACCAACCAAACCAAATAACCCGATAGTACCCTCAGAATAATTAAAAGGCGGGCTGGCTAATAAGAATGCCATCGCAGTCCATAATAGCGCAAAGTTCGCGAAAGTGAGGGCGCCAAGCAGTGCGCGAGTTGCTAAGACTGGCGTAGTAAAAAACAGACGTCCGATAGAGCCAATGAGTTGAAAATAGTTAAGATCCGTTTTTTGGTGATAACGCGGTAATTTAAGCGCCAAAATTAGGATCAGGAACATCATTAATCCAAAGGCAACCCAGTAAATAGCTCGCCAACCGCCTATCATTGCCACGCCACCGGAGATAGTTCGAGCGAGTAAGATCCCAAGAAGTAACCCACTCATAATAGTACCCACTGCTTTGCCCCGTTGATGAGGCTTTGCAATAGAAGCTGCCATAGGAACAAGAACTTGGGCGACAACGGAGAATAGCCCTGTGAGAGCGGTACCGAGAAGAATTTGCCAAATATTATCAGAAAGCGCGGTGATTAATAAACCACTGGCTGACAATGTGGTCATCACGATGATCAATTTTTTACGTTCAAAAAGATCACCAAGAGGAACAAGGAAGAGTAATCCAACGGCGTAACCTAATTGTGCGGCGGTCACAATAAAGCCCGCCATGTTGGTTGTTAGGTTGAATTGGAGTGCGATAGTGTCTAGCAGGGGCTGTGCGTAATAATTACTGGCAACGACCAGCCCAGTGGCGATGGCCATTAAGAGCGTTAAGCCCGTAGTCAGTTCCGCTTGTGGTGTTTTCATGCTCATTATGCTTCGGATATGAATGTTATTTTATGATCTGTGGGTAGGCATCAAGCCTATCCCACTATGACCGTTTATAGTATTAATGATTTAAGTGATTTTATTATTTTTTTCAAAAGATTGATGCGAGATATTTTTGTTGATGTTATTCAAAAAAGCCAATCATCATCTTCAGTACTGACTGCTTTACCAATCACATAGGATGAACCTGAACCTGAGAAAAAGTCATGATTTTCGTTGGCATCAGGCGAGAGCGCCGATAAAATCTCTGGGCTAACTTGGGTTATTGAGTCAGGGAAAAGTGCTTCATAGCCCAAATTCATCAAGGCTTTATTCGCATTATAGTGAAGGAAGCTTTTCACATCTTCACTCCAGCCAACGCTATCATACAGCTCTTGGGTGTACTTGATTTCATTTTCATATAAATCAAACAAGAGCGAAAAAGTGAAATCCTTAATTTCATTGCGTTCTTGTTCAGAATAATGGACAAGGGCTTTCTGAAATTTATAGCCAATATAGTAACCATGAATAGCTTCATCGCGGATGATCAGACGAATTAAATCGGCGGTATTGGTGAGTTTTCCTCGGCTTGACCAGTACATTGGTAAGTAAAAACCTGAGTAAAACAAAAATGATTCTAAAAAGACGCTGGCGACTTTTTTCTTCAGTGGATGTTCATCACAGTAGTAAGACAAAATAATTTTGGCTTTATTTTGCAATGCACTGTTTTCTTCACTCCAACGATAGGCTTCATCAACATCGACTGTGGAACACAGTGTTGAAAAAATCGAGCTGTAAGAGCGTGCATGCACCGCTTCCATAAAGCTGATATTGGAGAGAACCGCTTCTTCGTGAGGCGTTTGAGCATCTCCCATCAAACACGGTGCGCCAACGGTATTTTGGATGGTATCTAGCAAGGTTAATCCCGTAAAAACGCGGATAGTGAGTTGCTGTTCGGCAGATGTCAGTGTATTCCAAGAAACCGTGTCGTTGGACAAGGGAATTTTTTCGGGCAACCAAAAATTACTGGTTAATCGGTTCCATACTTCAAGATCCTTATCATCTTGAATGCGGTTCCAGTTTATTGCTTGAACAGGGCGATTGAGCGTGCTGGTGGTCATTATCTTTTTCCTTTTACAGTGAGCAGGAGACGCAGCCTTCGACTTCGGTGCCTTCAAGTGCTGTCTGACGTAATCGAATGTAATACAAGGTTTTGATCCCTTTTCGCCATGCGTATATTTGGGCTTTATTGATATCACGGGTGGTGGCATTGCCATCGAAAAATAGGGTTAGTGATAAACCTTGGTCGACGTGTTGGGTGGCTTCGGCATAGGTATCAATAATTTTCTCAGGACCAATCTGATAAGCATCTTGGTAGTATTTGAGATTCTCATTGGTCATAAAAGGGGCTGGGTAGTAAACACGCCCAATCTTACCTTCTTTACGAATTTCGATAGGCGCGACCACGGGGTGAATGCTGGAGGTGGCATTATTGATATAAGAGATAGATCCCGTAGGCGGAATAGCTTGCAAGTTTTGATTATAAATTCCATGTGCTATTACGGACTGTTTTAATATCTGCCAGTCCGTTTGTGTTGGTATTTCGATGCCCGAACGTCGGAATAATTCCTGCACGGTTTGGGTCTTTGGTGACCATGTTTTGTTGATATATTTATCAAAATACTCGCCATTAGCGTAGGTGGATATTTCAAAGCCATCAAACGTTTGTTGGCGTTCGATTGCTAATTGGTTCGAAGTTTTTAAGGCATGGTATGCCACGGTGTAAAAGTAGATATTGGTAAAATCTAACCCTTCTTCAGAACCATAATGAATATGCTCACGAGCTAAGAAACCATGCAAATTCATTTGCCCTAAACCAATAGCGTGGGATTCTTGGTTGCCTTTGGCTATGGATGGAACTGAGCGAATATTGCTCATGTCAGAAACGGCAGTTAAGGCGCGAACGGCAGTATCAATCGAGCGTGCAAAATCAGGAGAATCCATGGTTTTGGCGATGTTCATGGAGCCTAAATTACAGCTAATATCTTTACCAATATGTTGGTAGCTTAAATCTTCTTCATAAAGGCTAGGTTGGTTTACCTGTAAAATCTCAGAGCACAAGTTACTCATATTGATTCGACCTGCAATCGGATTGGCGCGGTTAGCGGTATCCTCAAACAAAATGTAGGGATAGCCAGATTCAAATTGAATTTCGGCGATAGTCTGGAAAAACTCTCGCGCATTAATTTTGAATTTCTTGATGGCTTTGTTATTCACCATTTCATGATACTTTTCTGTCACGCTGATTTCAGACATCGGTACCCCATAGACTTTTTGGATGTCATAGGGAGAAAACAGGTACATGTCTTCATTATTTTTAGCGAGTTGGAAGGTGATATCGGGGATCACAACCCCAAGTGAAAGCGTTTTAATCCGAATTTTTTCATCCGCATTTTCTCGTTTGGTATCTAAAAATCGCAGGATGTCAGGGTGATGAGCATGAAGATACACCGCGCCTGCACCTTACCTTGCTCCTAGCTGATTGGCATAGGAAAAGGCATCCTCCAGCATTTTCATCACAGGAACCACGCCTGACGATTGGTTTTCTATCTGTTTAATCGGTGCGCCTTGTTCGCGCAAATTACTCATCAAGAAAGCGACACCACCTCCGCGTTTGGACAGTTGCAGGGCTGAGTTCACGGAGCGCCCGATGGACTCCATATTGTCTTCTATGCGCAGTAAAAAACAGGAAATAAGCTCGCCTCGTTGTTTTTTACCACCGTTCAGGAATGTGGGAGTGGCAGGTTGAAAACGTCCGCTAATGATTTCGTCCACTAAGAGAGTCGCAAGGGATTTTGAGCCCTGCGCCAAAGCCAGTGCAACCATACAAACCCGGTCTTCATAACGCTCAAGATAGCGCTCACCATCGAAGGTTTTTAGGGTGTAACTGGTGTAATACTTAAAGGCGCCCAAAAAGGTTTGGAAGCGAAATTTGTGGGCGTAGGCTTGTTTAAAAAGCTGTTTAATAAATGGGAAATCGTATTGAGCGAGCACCTCTTCTTCGTAGTAATTTTCATTAACTAAGAAATCGAGTTTTTCTTTTAAATCGTGAAAAAAGACCGTGTTTTGATTCACATGCTGGTGGAAATAGAGGTGAGCAGCTTGTTTGTCTTTATCCAGCTGTAAGCGACCTTCACTATCATAAAGGTTAAGCATCGCATTGAGCGCGTGGTAGTCCGCATTGCGATTATTATTTAGGTGACTGTGCTGTGGGTTATCCATTGATCTGCTCCTTTGTGTGAGCCCAGAATGTTTTTAATCCTTGTTTTACAGATTGCACATCGCGCTCTGTGCCTAATAATTCAAATCGGTAGAGGAAGGGAATTGCGCATTTTTGAGCGACAATGTTGCCGGCAATGGCATAAGCCTCACCAAAGTTGGTATTACCCGCAGCGATGACACCGCGAATTAACGCACGGTTTGCCTCGATATTGAGAAAGTGCACCACTTCTTTAGGCACAGCGCCATGAGCGGTTCCACCGCCATAGGTCGGCAGCAACAGCACATAGGGTTGTGAGGCGAAAAGTACATTTTCAGGTAGATGGCCAATGGGAATACGAGTGGCTGGCAGCTGTAATTTTTCGACGAATCGATGGCAATTACCTGAGTGACTCGAGAAATAAATTAGCGGTTGAGTGGTCATTTCAACCTCTCTTACTCAATCAGTGCATTGATTTTATCGGGGCGGAAGCCTGACCAATGCTGCTCTCCTACAATGACGACAGGAAGCTGCTGATAGCCTAGTTTTCTTATGAAATCAATGGCTTGGTTATCTTCAGAAAGGTCGATAATGGTGTACGGTAATTGCTTGCGCTCGAACGCTTGGTAGGTTGCATTACACTGGACGCAGTTGGGTTTACTATAAATGGTAATCTCAGTCATTTTTTTCACCTTAACATTTTCAGAACGTGGTAGTTACGTAATGGTGGTGTGTTGAAGATGAGTTGATCCTATATATAGACGTAAAATATTTCAACCATACAATATATAGTGATTTCTTTATTTGAATGATAATCATTCGAATTATTGTCTATGCTGTTATTAACATTGGAAATAAAAAAATTCAGGGGGAGATGATTCAGTTAGCTACACTGAGAAAAAATATCATTGCAAAGTAGAAATAATTTACCTTATAACTGTATATACAATCAGGTAAATGAATCCTTTTGAGGAGATGTTATGTACCATCAATATTTAGTAGCCCCAGAAAACTTTCCGAAACCGTGGATCCATATTACGGCTGATGATGAAGGTGTGACGAGTATCTATTTTGTTGATGAAAAAACGGAGAAAGAGTCGAAAAACGAATTCTCAAAGCAGTGTGCGAAAGAACTAAAAGAGTATTTTAATCATAAGCGGAAAGTGTTTTCGGTTGCATTGAATCCGCAAGGTACTGAATTTCAGAAAAAAGTCTGGAAGCATTTGTGCGAAATTCCTTATGGTGAGCGCTGGAGTTATAAAGATCTCGCCTTAAAACTGGGCTCGGTTAACTACTGTCGAGCCGTCGGTATGGCCAATTCTCGTAACCCGATATCTTTGATTGTGCCTTGCCATCGTGTCTTAGGGCATGACGGAAAGCTGGTGGGTTATACAGGAGGATTGGATATTAAAGATTGGTTACTTATTCATGAGAAGTAAACGCTAAAAAATTAACCATGAGTAATACTTACCTTTGTATTAATTACTATTATTAAGAATTATCCCCGTATTCTGGACGAAATAGGTGGATAAATAATATTTTTTTATCATTTAAATCAATTTTCGTGATCTAGGTTGTAGACAAGTCAGTTATATATTTGATGTACTGAGCTTGATACAGATGGTGTGTCTATTTTATTTTAAAGGTAATATTTGATGTCTAAAGTTAAAGGTAACGTTAAGTGGTTCAATGAGTCCAAAGGTTTTGGTTTTATCACTCCAGAAGATGGTAGCAAAGATGTTTTTGTTCACTTCTCTGCGATTTCTGGCGACGGTTTCAAAACCTTAGCAGAAGGCCAAAAAGTTGAATTTGAAATCACTGAAGGCGCGAAAGGTCCATCAGCTGCTAACGTTGTCTCTTTGTAATTAAATACTTAGAAACGAACAGCACTGAACTCGCACTAGCTTTGCTAGCGCGAGTTTTTTTATCGCTAAAATTGACCTAATGATCATTCTTATTGGTGATAAATTAAGTCACTAATAAAAAACCCCAATGTGTAGTAATTCACAATTGGGGTTTCTTTTAATTACTATTTAGACGAAAAGATTAATATTATTTAACTTCTTCGCCTTTTGCTTGTAGGTCGGCATGATAGGAAGAGCGCACAAACGGTCCACAGGCTGCGTGAGTGAAGCCCATATCCATCGCTGCCTCTTTCATTTCATCGAACTCAGCAGGGCTCACATAGCGTTTAACGGGTAAGTGGTGGCGGCTTGGCTGCAAGTATTGCCCCAACGTTAACATGGTAACGCCATGACGACGCAGATCACGCATCACTTCAATGATCTCTTCGTTGGTTTCCCCTAAGCCTACCATTAAGCCTGATTTTGTTGGAATTTCAGGGTGAGCTTCTTTGAATTTTTCCAGTAATTTCAGTGACCATTCGTAGTTAGCACCAGGGCGAACTTGGCGGTAAATACGCGGTACGTTTTCAAGGTTGTGGTTAAACACATCCGGTGGCGTAGCGGTGAGAATTTCTAATGCGCGATCCATACGTCCACGGAAGTCAGGCACGAGAGTTTCAATTTTAATGGTCGGGCTTTTTTCACGGATGGCACTGATACAATCAGCAAAGTGCTGGGCACCACCATCACGCAAATCATCACGGTCAACGGAAGTAATAACCACATAACGCAGAGCCATATCTTTGATAGTTTGCGCTAATTTTTCTGGTTCATTCGCATCAGGAGCATTTGGTCGACCATGGGCAACATCACAGAATGGACAACGGCGAGTACAGATAGCACCTAAGATCATAAAGGTGGCAGTTCCGTGGTTAAAACATTCAGAGAGGTTAGGGCAGGAAGCTTCTTCGCAGACTGAGTGCAGGCCATTTTTACGCATTGCGGCTTTAATGCCTTGAATTCGCGTAGAATCAGCTGGCAATCTGATTTTCATCCAGTCAGGTTTACGTAGAATTTCTTCACGTTCCGTCACCACGTTTTTAACAGGGATCAGTGCCATTTTATCGGCGTCACGGTATTTAATTCCACGCTCGATCTGAATTGGTTTACTCATAATGTGCCGGTTCCAGTTATCTGTTTGCCATTAAAATTTTTTTGAAAAATGTTAAAAAATTATAGCATTATTATTGAACAATATGAAATCCAAGTGTGTCACAGAACTGACTAATAAGCACTGGCTGAACATCGTTTAATGTAATGTTTGGAGACAGCGCTCTCACTTGTGTCATTTTCAATTCACTATAACCACAAGGGTTAATGCGATTAAAAGGCTCGAGATCCATATCCACATTCAGAGCCAATCCATGGAATGAACAGCCTTTTCGAATACGTAAGCCAAGGGAGCAAATTTTGTCTCCGTTGACATAAACGCCGGGCGCATCAGGGCGCGGATACGCACTGATATTAAAATGGGCGAGGGTATTGACCACGCAAGTTTCTAGGGCGCTAACAAGCTCACGGACACCAATGTGACTGCGTTTTAGATCTATCATCACATACATGACTTGCTGGCCGGGACCATGGTAAGTCACTTGTCCGCCACGATCACTTTGGATCACGGGGATATTTCCCGGCGCGAGAAGGTGTTCGGCTTTGCCAGCTTGCCCTTGGGTAAACACAGAAGGGTGTTGCACCAGCCAAATTTCATCGCAGGTATCAGGAGTACGGGATTCAGTAAATTGGTGCATTGCCTCAGATGTGCTCTCGTAGGGAGCCAGACCTAAGTCGCGGATGATGATGCTATTCTTCGACAAAATTCGGTGTCCACAGGCTGTAAAGATGAATGGCAGTATAACGCTGTGAACGCGTTACCACCAGTTTGTCTTGTTATTAACTTGTTATTTTTCAGCTGATATTGCGGATAATAAAAAAACGAGCCGGAGGCTCGGCCAGACCATTGACAAAACCATCAGGTTTGGAAATGGCTCTTTTGGGTTGTAAAACGAACAAGGAAAATCAATTTATTGATTTTCGCCTGATAACACAAAGAGGGAAAAACCATGTTTTTATCCCTCTTTGTCATCAACTTACCGAGCCGGAGGCTCGGTTTTCTTGTTGCTAATTACAGCACAACTTTGACTAATTCTAATGCACCTAACTCAGTGTAGAGCGTTTCAACTTGCTCAATGTGAGTGGCGTTAATAGTAATAGATACAGAATGGTAGTTGCCTTTGCTGCTCGGTTTAACATCTGGTGCATAATCACCTGGAGCATGGCGTTGAACCACTTCAATGACTTGGTCAACTAATTCTGGCTGCGCTAGGCCCATCACTTTGTAGGTTAATGGACATGGGAACTCAAGCAGTTCACCTAATTTCGTTTTCATGGGCACTCCTAAAATATTGATTAGCGCCTGCATAAAAATTGGCTGGAAGAAAATAGATTTCGCCAGCCAACTCACTATCCCATCAGGGTTTGTATTTCACTACAGGCTTTCAGATACAAACTATATGGGGCTAACTGATTTCAATTTCAAGTATTAACCAAACCAACGATGGAATAATAATTTGATGTAGTCGATTAAACGGCTGAAGAATCCGCCTTCTTCAACATCTTTTAATACCGCTAAAGGACGCTGTTCGATGGTTTTACCGTCTAATTGGAAGCTAATCGTACCCACTTGTTGGCCTTTTTTCAGCGGCGCTTCGATTTCAGTGGTGGTTAATTCGTAGCTTGCTTTTAAGTCTTTTAAACGACCACGAGGGATTGTGAGGTACAGGTCTTCAACCACGCCTAACTTAATTTCGCTGTCATCGCCAAACCAAACTGGGGCAGTGGCAAACTCGACGCCAGCTTGCAGAGGTTTCACTGTTTCATAGAAACGGAAGCCGTATGTCAGCAATTTTTTGCTTTCTGCATCACGCCCCTTACTGCTTTTTCCACCCATAACGACGGAAATAAGACGCATATCGCCATCTTTTGCGGAGGCAACTAAGTTATAACCTGCTGCATCAGTGTGACCAGTTTTGATCCCATCAACTGCAAGGCTTTTATCCCATAACAGACCATTACGGTTAGTTTGGCGGATATTGTTAAACGTGAATTCTTTTTCTTTATAAATTTCGTATTCTTCCGGTACATCACGGATCAGCGCTTGACCAATCAATGCCATATCACGAGCAGAGCTGTATTGACCCGCAGCATCGAGACCATGTACTGTTTGGAAGTGCGTATTTTGCAGACCCAGTTTATTCACGTAGGTATTCATCAAGTTAACAAAGTTAGCTTGATCACCTGCGACATAGTCTGCCATAGCAACACAGGCATCATTACCTGATTGTAAGTTAATACCACGGGTTAGCTGAGAAACACTCACGCGATCTCCGGGTTTTAAGAACATTAATGAAGAGCCTTTGAAAATTGGGTTACCTGTCGCCCATGCATCTTCACCCACGGTGACCATGTCATTCGCGCCAATTTTGCCTGATTTAATGGCTTGACCGATGACATAGCTCGTCATCATTTTGGTCAAGCTAGCAGGGTCGCGGCGCTGATCTGCATTACTTTCGGCAAGCACTTTACCTGAATTGTAATCAATCAAGATATACGCTTCAGCATCGATAGCTGGAGCAGCAGGAACTGAAGTATTTGGAAAAGCTTCATTCGCATTTGCAAAAGTGACAGTAGAAACGATCAGTGCAGAAGCCAGCGCAGTCTGACGCACGATTTGTGGCAGAAAGACATTGCGTGATGAGGAGACATTTTTCATGGTTGTATCATTACATCCAACATTCGGTTAACACAAGAAAGCGCAGTTTAGCAAAAGTTCGAAGGCAGATAAAAGAAGCTCTTGCGCTGTGCAGGTAAATTTACGTTAGTTTATACCCGTTGTACTTTAAGTTGCAGGGGGAGCTATCAATAATTTCCCCCAGCAACGTAAATTATTCGGTTATTGAGTGATTAAGGGGCAACAACCATGGATTGTTGATTGCGCTCAGACTGTAAACGAGATTGTATCTCTACTGCTTGCTGTCTCGTTGCAAAAGGTCCTAATTGAACACGGTAGATGCCATTGTAAGGCTGTAGGCGACCCGGTACGTTAAACTGACTTTTTAAGTTATCCAACATACTTTGTGCGTTTGCTTTGCTACTGATAGCGCCAGCTTGAACTAAGAAACCACGTTCAGGAACGGATTCTGTTTCAGTGGCTTTCGGTGCAACTTGTGGTTCTGGCTGCTTGATGTTCATATCTGGCATCGTTGGTTGCATAGGTTCCGCAGGCTGTTTTACTGGTAATACGTTGCTTGGCGCTGGGGATTCTTGCATCACCGGTGTACCTAATGGACCTGAACCTAATTGTGGACGATCCGGCAGGGCATAACTTTGTTTAACAAAGTTTGAACCAACAGTTCCTGGCCCTGATAAGCTTCCATCTGGTGCAACTTGGATTGCATCAATTTTAATTTTTGTGGTCGTCATCAGATTTAAGCGATCAGCGACTGCTCGGGATACGGCAATACTTTTGCCAGGAGTATAAGGGCCACGGTCATTGATACGAACCACCATCATGCGCCCGTTCATCATGTTGGTAATACGAGCATAACTTGGAATAGGTAATGTAGGGTGAGCTGCAGTTAACTCTACTGGGTTAGCGCGTTCACCAATGGCAGTCAATTGACCGGAAGCTTCTTGACCATAAATTGACGCATAGCCAACTTGGGAGAACTGTGCGGGTTCACGGACAATTTGGTATTGCTTGCCATTACGCTGGTAATCATTATTTGCCGTTGGATGATAAGGCTCATAATGTGGCTCAGCACCCAACACATCTTGTGTAGGGACATTAGTTGGAACTGTTGGCTGCTGCTTAACGTCTTCGTTAATACACCCACTGAGTAATGTGGTTGCCATGGCGAGCATAATCCATTGTAAACGCATACTAAGCCTCATTTTATAAACTCTTAGATAAAAATTTTCTGTGGGTATGGATAGACATGATAATACCGAATCCAGCCATTAAAACAATTAAGGCGGAGCCCCCATAACTCACTAAGGGGAGGGGAACCCCCACAACAGGTAGAATACCACTCACCATACCAATATTAACAAACACATACACAAATAGGATTAGGATTAATCCGCCGACCATCACTCGCCCGAAGGTGTTTTGCGCATTTGCAGCAATGTATAGCCCACGAATAATCAATAGGATATAAAGACCCAATAAGATCAAGACACCAATCAATCCAAGTTCTTCAGCTAATACAGCGAAAATAAAGTCGGTGTGACGTTCAGGTAAGAATTCTAGTTGAGACTGAGTGCCTTCCAACCAGCCTTTACCCATTAAACCGCCAGAACCAATCGCAATTTTAGATTGGATGATGTGATAGCCTTTACCTAGAGGATCACTTTCTGGGTCAAGTAGCATCATGACTCGGGCTCTCTGGTAGTCATGCATTAAGAAGAACCAGAGCATCGGAATAAAGGCGGCAAGCGCGACGGCGGCAACGGCAATTAAACGCCAGCTCATTCCTGCTAAAAATAGGACAAATAGCCCTGATGCGGCGACGAGGATCGAGGTCCCCAAGTCTGGCTGAGCTGCGACCAGCAATGTTGGGACAAAAATAAATACGAGGGCAATACAGGTATTTTTAAATGACGGCGGGCATGAGTCACGGTTCATGAAACGAGCGACCATGAGCGGTACCGCGATTTTCGCAATTTCGGATGGCTGGAACCGTACAAAGCCCAAATCTAGCCAGCGCTGAGCCCCTTTACTGATTTGCCCAAAAACATCAACGAAGACTAAGAGAATAACGCAGAAAATAAACAGGTGTGGCGCGAGGCTTTCATACATGCGAGGTGGAATTTGCGCCATCACGATCATCACGATAAAACCAGAAAAAATTTGTCCTAGTTTTCGTTCCATCATCTCGGGATCTAACCCGCTAGCGCTCCACATAATAAAGGCGCTATAAGCGAGTAAGGCGATGATGATTAATAACATAGGCACATCAATGTGCAGACGTGTTGATAGTGATAATTTTCTCTTATCGTCAGTCATGATTAACGATCTTCCTCTGCACTGGCACCCGTACTTTCGACTTGGGTTTTGTTATCACCTAACAGGACATGGTCAAAGATTTGGCGAACAATATCACCAACTGCAGGGCCTGCTCCCCCGTTTTCTAAAATAATAGCAACGGAAATAGTGGGGTTATCATAAGGTGCATAAGCAATCATTAGTTTATGGTCACGTAAATGCTCGGCTAATTTGCTGGCGTTATAGGTTTCATAACTAAATACCTGCGCCGTTCCTGATTTTGCAGCCACTTTATAAGGTGTTCCTACGAAACTACGCTTACCGGTACCATTTGGCGCATTGGCTACGCCGTACATACCGGTTTTGGCCAGTTCCCAATATCCAGAATGGATATCGCCAATTTGTCGGGTTTCTTTATCTTCATAAGGTACCATGGCATCGCCAAGTTTGGTTCCATACAGTAAATGAGGCGTTTTGACTTTTCCGTCATTAATCAACGTCATCAAAGCCTTAGACATTTGAATTGGTGTTGATGTCCAATAACCTTGACCAATCCCGACAGGGATGGTATCCCCTTGGTACCAAGGTTTTTTATAGCGTTTTTGTTTCCATTCGCGGGTTGGCATGATCCCTTGGCGCTCTTCGGAAAGGTCAATACCTGTATATTCACCGTAACCAAATCGGGTCATCCATTCGGAAAGACGGTCAATCCCCATGTCATAAGCGACTTGGTAGAAGAAGGTATCCGCAGATTCAATGATAGACTTGACCACATTCAGCTTACCGTGTCCCCAGCGTTTCCAGTCACGATAGCGTTTTTCTGAGCCAGGGAGTTGCCACCAGCCTGGATCGTAGATTGTGGTGTTTGGCGTAATGACTTTTTCGCTTAATGCTGCGACAGAGATAAAAGGTTTCACCGTCGATGCGGGTGGATATAAGCCCTGAGTAGCGCGGTTGATCAACGGCCTGTTAGGGTTATTTAACAGCTCTTGGTAATCTTTGTTGGAAATTCCGTTCACAAACAAGTTTGAATCGTAACTTGGTGTGGAAACCAAGGCGAGGATCTCACCATTACGCGGGTCTGTAACGACGACAGCAGCACGACTTGTCGTGAGGATTTTCTCAATATAAGTTTGTAATTCAAGGTCGATAGTTAAATAGACATCGCGACCTGCTTGCGGTGGCTGCTCGTGTAATTGGCGGATCACTCGACCACGGCTATTCACTTCAACTTCTTCGTAGCCCGTTTTACCATGTAAGACATCTTCATAGTAACGTTCAATACCTAATTTACCGATATCATGGCTGGCGGCGTAGTTAGGTAATAAACCTTCTTTATCAAGGCGTTCGACGTCTTTATCATTAATTTTTGCGACGTAGCCGATGACATGGGTTAATGCGGAGCCATAAGGGTATGAGCGACGCTGATAACTTTTCACTTCTAAGCCAGGAAAGCGATATTGATTAACGGCAAAGCGGGCAACTTGAACTTCATTTAGCTGGGTTTTCAGCGCGATAGACGTAAAGCGGCGAGAGCGTTTACGCTCTTTTTCAAAGTTGGTGATATCTTCGTCAGTAAGGTCAACAACATCCCGTAGCTTATCGAGTGTTTCCTGTAAGTTATTTACTTTTTCAGGAACAATTTCTAGCTGATAAAACGTGCTATTGAGAGCTAACTGGGTGCCTTTTCGGTCATAAATAATGCCGCGGCTAGGCGCAATAGGCACCAATTTAATGCGGTTATCATTTGAGCGTGTTTGGTAATCGTCATGACGAACAACTTGTAGATGATACAAATTGGTCACGAGGATTGAAGTAAGTATGACAATGACGCCGAAAGCAATTAATGCTCGGCGAATAAACAAAACTGATTCTGCGGTATGGTCGCGAAAAGGGGTGCGTTGTTGTTTCATCCCATTGCCATTGTGTACAAATTAATTCCTAACTATTCCCGATGATATGGGTGATTAGTCGTAATACTCCATGCCCGATAAAGACTTTCGGCAACAAGGACTCGAACTAGCGGATGGGGTAGTGTTAGTGGCGATAGAGACCAACTTTGTTCTGCGGCATCTTTACACGCCGGAGCAAGTCCTTCTGGTCCACCAATTAACAGACTGACATTACGACCATCTTGTTTCCACTTGTCTAACTGCACGGCTAATTTGGGTGTATCCCAACGATCTCCTGGAATATCCAGCGTGACGATACGGTTGCCTTTGCCGACAGCGGCAAGCATCAATTCACCTTCTTTTTCGAGAATGCGTTTGATGTCTGCATTTTTTCCACGTTTTCCTGCGGGGATTTCGGTTAATTCGAAAGGCATATCTTTGGGAAAACGGTGAAGGTAATCCATAAAGCCGGTCTGTACCCAGTCCGGCATTTTAGTTCCGACAGCGATGAGTTGTAATTTCAAACTCAGCTCCAGAGCTTTTCTAGTTCGTACATGCGGCGGCTTTCATCTTGCATGATATGGACGATGGCATCACCAAGGTCGACAACAATCCAGTCTGAAATGCCTTGACCTTCAACACCGAGAGGCATTAAACCGTTTTTACGGCACGCATCAATTAAACGATCAGCCACAGACATCAGGTGACGAGTTGACGTCCCTGTGCAGATGATCATTTGGTCAGTAACACTTGATTTCCCATGGACATCGATCGAAATGATATCTTCCGCTTTCGCATCTTCAAGTTGATCGATAATAAATTGTTGGAGTTCAGTTCCTTGCAAAAGGTTCACCTTTCATTCAAATTGAGAGAATCTCTTGTTAAACACTATTCTTGTTAAAGACTATTCATCATTGTGCTTTCTAGGGGGATCCCCCTAGCAAAGTGCCGCCATTTTACCCCAGATTTTCATAAAAATCGGCTAAATTATTTTTTATTGGCGTAAGTGGGCAATTTATAGGGATATCTTATCCATTGGGCAAGATAATTATCGTAACTTTACAAATAAAATATCCCTATCTCTTACGTATCAATATTCTAGAATAAGCGCTGAGTTGTGCAATTAATTAAATCGAAATTAAGTGAATAAAAGAGAATAAATTATTTGCTGACATTCCTATTTGGTTAATAGAAATAAAATTGCTTATTTTTGATACAAATGTTGTTGTTGAATATAATGATAAACTGCGCGAGGGAGTAAATCTTCACAAGCCTGACCTTCGCTGAGTTGTTCACGTATTTCAGTCGCTGAAATATTAACCAGTGGTGTATTGCCAATAAAAATCGAACCACAGGGCGTTTGGCTCAATACTTGCGGATCTTGTACTTGATGCCGTTGCAGCCACTGTTGCATATCAGGATCGGTAAAATGTGTGGCGTAACCGGGTCTCGCGCAGACTAGCAGATGGCATTTATCTAATAGCTGAGTCCAGCCATGCCATGTATTAATGGATAACAGGGAATCTTGACCAATAATGAACGCAAGAGGTTGTTCATGACCAAGTTCTTGGCGCAATTCACTGAGCGTTTCAATTGTAAAAGAGGGCGTATTTCGCTGGAGTTCTCGGGTATCAACAGTAAACAGTGGGTTATTTTGAATGGCCAATTTTACCATTTCTAATCGCTGGGTAGGGCTAGCTTCCGGCTGAGGTCGATGAGGTGGAACGTGGTTCGGCAGCAAAATCACTTTTTGCAGCCCCACCTGATTAGCTAATGCTTCAACAGGGCGTAGATGCCCATAATGAATAGGGTCAAAAGTCCCCCCAAATAGCGCTTGTAGACCTTGTGGTTTAGCGTTCATCATTCATTACCATTGATATTAGGTGATTAGCTATCAGTTATTATCGTGGCAGAATAAAATGTTCTGCATCGGTTTTACCACATAACACCATGGACAGAGACTGCAAATCCGGCCATGAAGAGTGGGAAAAATCCTGCTTAGTGTGAATTTCAGCTTGGGTGAGTAGCATCAACGCCGATTGTAATTGATGTAAGCTCAAACGTTGTAGCGCCTCGCCTAGCAATCCTCGACGGTTTTGCCAAACTTTATGTTGGTCAAATAGCGTTTTTAATGAGGTGGTCGCAGATTGACGCTTTAACGTGATCAGCAACATTAATTCTCGTTGGATAGCCCGTAGTAAAATCACAGGTTCAACATCTTCTTGCTTGAGCTGCTCAAGGATATGCCATGAACGGCGAGGCTTACCCGCTAGGATCGCATCAACCCAATGGTAGGGCGTAAAATGGGCTGAATCATTCACCGCACTTTCGACACGAGGGTAAGTGAGCTTTCCATCCGGATAGAGCAAGGAAAGCCTTTCCAGCGCTTGCGCTAATCCCAATAAATTACCTTCATAGCAATAGCAAAGTAATTGGTTTGCTTCAGTTTCTAATGAAAGCCGCATTTGGCTAGCACGCTTAGAGACCCACTGGGGCAAACGTTGATATTCAGGCGTTAGGCAACTGACATAGATACCATCTTGGCTGATGGCTTTGAACCAAGCACTGTTTTCTTGCGCTTTAGTGAGTTTATGCCCGCGTAGAACTAATAGCAGGTCGGGGTGAAGTAAACCGGCTAGCTGTGTGAGCTTGTCTGCCATCGCGGCATTAGGGCCATTTTCAGGCAAAAATAAGGTGAGCATTTGGCGACTGGCAAATAGACTCAGCGCTTGGCAGAGACTAAAAATTTCATCCCAATCCGTATTTTGCTCTAAAGCGAAAGTAAAATGCTCTTCAAAACCTTGCTGACGTGCAACTTGGCGAATAGCATCTTGGCTTTCTTGAATAAGAAGGGGCTCGGAGCCCCAAATGAGATAGCGGCCTCTTAGAGACTCTTGTAACGAAGAGGCCAGCTGTTCAGGATAAATGCGTATCATTATTCGGCAACAGGTTTCTCAGCCGCTTGAGCTTTCGCCTTTTCTAACTCAGCACTGTGAACCAGAAGCAGTTTGCGCACGATGTTACGTGCCGCTTGTTGTTGCATCTCTTGCTTCACAATCTCGTTCTCAGCATCTTTTGCGAGCGCTTCTAACGGGTTATCAAAGAAAGTCCGCACAACTTTTGTTTCCAGCGGATAAATAGCGCCATCCGGCATTAACACTTGCGCCTTCATGACCAGTGTCAGTTGTTTCTCTGCAGCTTTACCATCTTGATAAATCGAAACGGTATCGGTGCTTTCTGTTGAACCTACAATTTTCAAAATAGGCACATCAGCGCGACCAGAATCTAGCAGAGTCACGTTATTGAGTCGCAGCTGTTCCCTGACCGCACGAGTTTGGTAACTGTACGGGTCGCCAGAACTTAATTGTAATGTTTTCAATTCTTCAGGAAGTTGCGTGGTTCCTTGAAGGCGAAAACCGCAACCTGCGGTGACGAGCACCGACAGGCTGAGAAATAGAGTTATCAGATAGCGCACTTGGGCTCCTTATCAGCCAACAACTAAGTTCAGTAATTTACCTGGTACGTAAATGACTTTACGGATGCTAACGCCTTCGAGGTATTTCGCGACGCTGCCTTCTTGTGATGCCATTTCCAGAACGAATTCTTGGTTAGCATCAGCAGGGACCGTAATACGACCGCGGACTTTACCGTTAACTTGAACAACAACCAATTTAGTATCATCGATCATGGCTTGTTCATCAGCCACCGGCCAGCTTGCAAAATCGATATCGTCATTGTGACCTAATGCTTTCCACATTTCGAAACAAGCGTGTGGAATGATTGGTGATAACATCAGCGTGATAGCATCTAAAGATTCTTGAACTAAAGCGCGGTCTTGCTCAGTTTCTTGCGGAGCGCGAACTAACTTGTTCATAAATTCCATGACCGCTGCGATAGCGGTGTTGAATGCGTAACGACGACCCACATCGTCAGTCACTTTCGCGATGGTTTTATGTAAGTCGCGACGTAAATCTTTTTGTTCTGCGGTTAATGCGCTGATATCTAATGGCTGAGTTGCGCCTTTTTGTGCGTGTTCGTGAACTAAACGCCATACACGACGAACGAAACGGTTAGCCCCTTCAACGCTAGACTCTTGCCACTCCAGAGTTAATTCTGGTGGCGCAGCGAACATCATGAACAGACGGACGGTATCAGCACCGTATTTTTCGACCATTAATTGTGGGTCAATACCGTTGTTCTTAGATTTAGACATCTTGCTCATACCAGTATAAACCAGTTCATGACCTTCGCTGTCTACCGCTTTAGTAATACGGTTTTTGTCATCACGTTCAACAATTGCATCCGCAGGAGAAACCCATACACGCTGACCATCGCTACCGGTGTAGTAGAAGGCATCGGCCAGAACCATACCTTGGCACAGTAAACGTTTTGCTGGCTCATCAGAGTTCACCAGACCGGCATCACGCATTAATTTGTGGAAGAAACGGAAATACATTAAATGCATGATGGCGTGCTCAATACCACCGATGTATTGATCCACTGGCAGCCAGTAGTTTGCTGCTTCAGGGTTCAACATGCCATCGTCGTATTGTGGGCAAGTGTAACGGGCGTAGTACCAAGATGATTCCATAAAGGTATCGAAGGTATCGGTTTCACGCAGCGCTGGTTGACCATTAATGGTGGTTTTTGCCCACTCAGGATCCGCTTTAATTGGGCTTGTGATGCCATTCATGGTGACATCTTCCGGTAAAATAACCGGTAACTGGTCTTCAGGAACAGGAACCACGGTGCCATCTTCTAAGGTTGCCATTGGAATTGGCGCACCCCAGTAACGTTGACGGGAAACACCCCAGTCACGTAAGCGATAATTGACTTTGCGTTGACCTGAGCCAAGGGAAACCAGTTTGTCAGCGATAGTGTTGAAGCCAGCCTCGTTGCTTAAACCAGTAAATTCACCTGAGTTGATCAGGGTGTTTTTCTCAGTCATCGCTTCTTGAGATAAGTCAGGCGTGTTGCCTTCAGCATCTGCAATCACCGCTTTGATTGGCAGATTGTATTTATGAGCAAATTCCCAGTCACGTTGGTCGTGAGCTGGAACTGCCATCACTGCACCTGTACCGTATTCCATCAGAACAAAGTTCGCGACCCAAATTGGTAATTTTTCTTGGGTTAATGGATGAACGACATACAGACCTGTTGCCAGACCTTTTTTCTCCATGGTTGCCATATCCGCTTCCGCAGTTTTGGTATTACGGCACTCATCGATAAAGTCGGCTAATTCGCTATTCGCTTTGGCAGCTTCTTGCGCTAATGGGTGACCTGCAGCAACCGCCACATATGTCGCACCCATAAAGGTATCTGGGCGGGTGGTGTAGACAGTTAATTTGTCTGCGCGATCAGCAACATCAAAAGTGATTTCCACACCTTCAGAGCGACCAATCCAGTTGCGCTGCATGGTTTTAACTTGTTCTGGCCAATCTTCCAGTTTGTCCAAGTCATTGAGCAGCTCTTCAGCGTAGTCAGTGATTTTGATAAACCACTGAGGGATCTCTTTACGCTCAACTTGGCTATCGCAGCGCCAGCAGCAGCCGTCGATGACTTGTTCGTTTGCTAGAACGGTTAAGTCGTGTGGACACCAGTTAACGGCGGAGGTTTTTTTGTAGACTAAGCCTTTTTCATACAGCTTAGTGAAGAACCACTGTTCCCAACGGTAATATTCTGGCGTACAGGTGGTCACTTCGCGGTTCCAATCGTAACCGAAGCCCAGCATTTTCAGCTGACCTTTCATGTAATCGATATTGGCGTAAGTCCATGGTGCAGGCGCGGTGTTATTCTTAACCGCGGCGCCTTCAGCTGGCAGACCAAACGCATCCCAACCGATTGGTTGCAGAACGTTTTTGCCCAGCATACGCTGGTAGCGGGAGATCACGTCACCAATGGTGTAGTTACGAACGTGGCCCATGTGTAGTCGACCAGAAGGGTAAGGTAGCATGGACAGGCAGTAGTATTTCTCTTTGCTGTTGTCTTCTGTCACTTTGAACGTTTGTTGTTCATCCCAGTGACGCTGTACTTTAGGCTCTATATCTTCTGGACGATATTGTTCTTGCATGGCACCGATAATCCTATGGTGAATAATCGCTACAGTTTAGTCTGTAGCAGGTGAATGTCTTTTCTATAAAATGGATCCGCATAGCATAGCGGATCACACATGAAAACAACAATGCCGAAAGCCATTGTGTCTGTAAAAAACGATGAATCGTCGATTAGATGAATTTACAGGGACTTGGTCTTGCTGTTTCAGCTGTTTGTTATATTTTGTGCTACATAGTGGTTGGCGATACGTTGATATTGCCATACGTTGATGAAACTAAGAACGCGCACAAAATAATAAGCGTATCGCCTATCATAATTCAATTTACTACCTAAAACTTGAACTATTTCAGGGGGAATTTGCTTTGTTCGCAATTTTATTTGAACTTAGAACACGTTAGAGAATTTTTTAAGAGATTTCAAGCGCAGAAAAGTGACAATCAAGAAAACGAGGTGAATTTTGTGCGGGTAAGAAAAGTTGAGGGAAAAGTTGCAAAAAGCCCTGTCGGACTTTCTGCAACCTAAAGCGAGATTAATGTAAGATTTTTGCCAGAAAATCTTTCGCGCGGTCTGACTTCGGATTAGCGAAGAAATCCTCTTTTTTACTGTCTTCGATAATTTTACCTTCATCCATGAAAATCACGCGGTTAGCCACTTTTTTCGCAAAGCCCATTTCGTGCGTTACCACCATCATGGTCATGCCTTCATTCGCTAACTCCACCATAACATCCAGCACTTCGTTGATCATTTCTGGGTCTAGGGCGGAAGTTGGCTCATCAAACAACATGGCAATCGGGTCCATACATAGCGCGCGGGCGATGGCGACACGTTGCTGTTGACCACCAGAGAGCTGCGCAGGGAATTTATTAGCATGGCTCGCCAATCCCACACGCTCCAGTAATTTTAAACCTTTAGCTTCAGCGGCTTTCTTGTCACGGTTTAAGACTTTAACTTGCGCTAATGTTAGGTTCTCAATAATGGAAAGGTGAGGGAACAGTTCAAAGTGTTGGAACACCATACCGACTTTTGAGCGCAGCTTCGCAAGGTCAGTTTTTTTGCTATTAACTTGGATATCGTTAACGAAAATTTCACCCTGTTGAATTGGCTCCAACCCATTTACTGTTTTTATTAATGTGGATTTACCAGAACCAGATGGCCCGCATACAACCACAACTTCGCCTTTTTTGACTTCAGTTGTGCAATCTGTGAGCACCTGAAATTGGCCATACCATTTCGATACATTTTTCAGGGTAATCATGAAACAGTCCTTTTCTTAAGATAATTCACCAGCATTGAAGCGCCGAAACTGAAAATAAAGTAGATGAGTCCCGCAAAGAGTATCATTTCGACTTGCGTACCGTCACGCTCACCAATATTGGTGGCGGTTCTGAAGAAGTCGGTTAACCCAAGAACATACACTAATGAAGTATCTTGGAATAATACAATACCTTGGGTCAGCAATAATGGCACCATCGCTCTAAACGCTTGCGGTAATACGACTAAACGCATGGTTTGCATTTGGGTCATACCTAAAGCGAGGGAGGCGCTTGCCTGACCTTTCGAGATGCTTTGAATACCTGCACGGATAATTTCAGAGTAGTAAGCCGCTTCAAAAAGACAGAAGGCTACCACTGCGGATATTAAACGAATATCATTTTTTGGTGATAAGCCTAGAACATTTTGTAATATGTTAGGCACAACTAAATAGAACCAAAACAGTACCATAACTAGCGGAACTGAGCGGAAGGTGTTGACGTAAAAGGCCGCCAGCCAGCGCAGTGGCTTAATGCTGGATAAACGCATAACGGCGAGTACGGTTCCCCATAAAATCCCAACCACAATGGCTGCTGCTGTAATTTTGGCGGTGATAATAAAACCATCCACTAAGAATGGGATGCTTGGCTCAATGGAGCTCCAATCAAATTGATAAGCCATCTTAGCGTCCTCCTAGTGTGCCGGGTAAGCGCACTTTGCGCTCAAGCAAGCTCATTAGTAGCATAATAATCAAGTTGATACCGACATATGCCAGCGTGATTGCTGTGAAAGATTCCCAAGCATGGGCGGAGTAATCGAGTAATTTTCCTGCTTGTGCCGCCATATCCACTAACCCGATAGTGGATGCGATAGCGGAGTTTTTCACTAAGTTCAGCATTTCCGAGGTCATTGGCGGTAAAATGACGCGATAAGCATTCGGTAGCAGTACATAGCGATAGGTTTGTGGCAGTGTTAGCCCCATCGCGAGCGCTGCATTACGTTGCCCTCTAGGCAGGGATTGAATAGCAGCACGAACTTGCTCAGTCATTCGCGCAGCAGTGAACAAGCCAAGGCATAACATGGAAGAGAGGAAAAACTGGTAGTTAGGATCTAACTCCATTTTAAACCAGTCGCCGATAGATTGTGGCAGCAGTTCAGGGATCACTAGATACCAAGTGAAGAACTGAACAATCAGCGGAACGTTACGGAATAATTCAACGTAAGCAGTCCCTAAAAAGGCTAAAAAGCGGTTAGGTACTGTGCGTAAAATACCGAAAAATGAGCCAACCAGAAAAGCGATGATCCAAGCGCAGATGGATAGCGTGACAGTGACTTCTAAGCCAGATATTAACCACCCTAAATAGGTGGTATTCCCAAATGGGGCATTCTCAAGGAATATCCCCCAGTTCCAATTAATTGACATAATATGACTTCCTGTGGGCAATTTGATTGTCCCGAATACCGCAATAAGAGAAAGCAAGGCGGGAACGACCGCCTTGCGACTCCTACTTCAGTAACACCCTGTTTGTCTTTTTTATTAGTTTAATGCTTTATCGTTTGGTGATTTGAACAGCGCCTTCATTTCATCAGATAACGTAAACTTCAGATTCAGGTTTTTCGGTGGGATAGGTTGATTAAACCAGCGGTCGAATGATTTTTCCGCTGCGCCAGATTTTTGTGCAGTTGAGATAGTTTCATCGACCAGTGCTTTGAATTGTGGATCATCTTTACGCAGCATACAGCCGTAAGCTTCTTCAGTTTGTGGTTTTGCTACGATTTCCCAGATATCCGGTTGTTTCGCTTTTGCGCGCTCACCAGCTAATAGGGCATCGTCCATCATAAAGGCAACAGCACGACCAGATTCTAAAGTACGGAATGAGTCCCCGTGGTCTTTAGCACTGATAATGCGCATCTTCATGTTTTTCTCATCATTTAACTTATTCAGGATCACTTCTGACGTTGTCCCTGAAGTGACAACCACATTTTTGCCAGCTAAATCAGCAAAGTCTTTGATACCGGCGTCTTTTTTCGCCAGCAGTCGAGTACCAACCACGAAAATGGTATTAGAGAAGGCTGCTTGTTTTTGTCTCTCTAGGTTATTCGTTGTGGAGCCACATTCGAAATCAAATGTGCCGTTTTGCAGTAATGGAATACGGTTTTGCGAGGTGATAGGGATCAATTTCACCTGTAAATCAGGCATATTGAGTTTCTTTTTCACTGCATCAACAATGAGGTTGGAGTAGTCTTGTGAGTAGCCAACAACTTTCTGATTATTATCATAGTAAGAGAATGGCACTGATGATTCGCGGTGACCCACGACTATCACACCATTATCTTTGATTTTTTTCAGAGTACCGTTTAATTCTTCTGCTTGAACTGCGCAGGTTGCACCCAAAAGCATCATTGTTAAAACAAGCTTGCTAATACGCATAATTACAGCTCCTTTAGAACATCGGTGTCAATCCGCCATATTTCGAGGTTTGTGTTTTAACGATACATTACTCGATTTATTTTGGTTTTGTGGTGTTGTGTTTGCAGATGTTTCGTGAGGTTTTCATCATGGCACGATCATCGGCTGTATGTTTTATTATTGTTAAAAAGTAATTAAAAAATATGAGTTTTGAAAACGAATTGTTTTAAATTCGGGAGCTGTCTCGCATATTATTTAGGCAGTTGTGAACTGCGACACCAATAAAGAGACAAACTGCCGAAACTCGACTATCGTGCACCGAAATCGTGCAAAATAGTTTCGTTTTGCCATTTATTAAGTAAGTAGCAAGTTCCGTGCCGCTTTTCGGATAAAGTGCAAAAAATAGTTAATTTTATAAATGAGAGTTGTTTGTAAAGTTAGATGATGGTGCTTGTGTTGCTTATTTGCCTGTGTAAGATGTAACCTGTTATTAACTTAATTAGCTAATTATTGTGAATTCAGGAAGATAATCTGAGACAGACATGACGAGGTCGATAAAGCTAGGTAAAGGATTAGTGCTGTTTGCCTGTCTGATGGTATTGATTTGTATGAATCAAAGAGCCGTCGGGGAGCGCCTATTCGCCTCAATGTTTACATCAGCTTCACTACAGACTTCTGCGGTAGCGAATCAAATCCAGCTTTCTTCAGAGCATTATCTTTCTGATATAAATGAACAAAATAGCAAGCCCGTGAAGCTTTCAACGTGTGAATTAAGTTCCAAATCACTCCTTACTCTTGTTCCTGCTGTGATAGAACCTCTCTTTTTTATATTTCTTTCTTTAGCGGCATTCGCTATCTTTTGCACTAGGCTATTTATATATAGAGCAAACCGTGAAGAGAGCCATTCCCCACCTGGCGTTCGGCGTCATCTACAATTCTGTAATCTTCGGGATTAGAAAGCCGCGGCTTATTGTTCGTCGCTGTTATTTATTCTGGAGGGATCATGCGTTTTTTTATTAATGCGTTAATTGTTTTATTTACTGTATTTTCTAGCAGCTTACAGGCTGCGGATACAGGCTGGTTACAACCTGCAAACACGGGGTTTATGGCCGCAAACACACCGAGCCATGTACAGGTTCGCTTGCTGAGCTCTGCACAAAATGAGGGCAAGGTCGATATTTTACTGGATGTAAAACTCGATGATGGCTGGAAGACCTATTGGCGCTCACCGGGAGAAGGGGGCGTTGCACCGGAAATAAGTTGGTCTTCACCCGTCAAAACGGTGGAGTGGCTATGGCCAACGCCGGGGCGCTTTGATGTCGCTGGCGTGTCGACACAAGGTTATATGGGAGACGTGGTTTTCCCTATTACAGTCACTAGTAGTGAGCATCTCGATAAATTGTCAGGCACACTGACATTATCAACGTGTAGCAATGTTTGTATTTTAACTGACTACCCTTTTGAATTGGATCTCACTGAACCGGCTCCTGCGGATTTTAGCTGGGCATTTAATCAAGCAAAAGGCAGTGTGCCTGCGGCTAGTGGGCTTGTTGAACAGGCGCAATTTGGCTTTGCTGGCAATAAATTGACGGTAGAGTTACAAAAAGCCGCCGATAATACCTGGATTGACCCGCATCTGTTTACTGATGTTGTAGATGGCGCGAGCCTTGGTGTTCCATCCCTAAAATATTCTGGCAATAAGTTAACCGCTACCATTGATGTTAGCGATGACTGGGGCGGTGAAGCGCCTAATCTTGTGGGTAAAACAGTTTCATTTGTTGTGGCGGACGGTGAGTTATCTCAACAAATACATGGCAATGTCGTGCCTTATACTGGTTCCGTATCTGGGGATGACAGTGGACACGCGCTGGGTTTATGGCAGATAGTTCTATTTGCGCTACTTGGCGGTCTGATCCTGAACTTAATGCCGTGTGTTTTGCCTGTACTGGCAATGAAACTCGGCTCTGTCTTATTGGTTCCTCAAGGTGAACAAAATACCATTCGTCGGCAATTCTTGCTCTCTTCATCGGGGATTCTGGTCTCATTCTGGTTATTAGCCTTATTGATGACATTCTTGCGATGGGGACAGGAAGTTGTTGGTTGGGGTATTCAGTTCCAAAGCCCGTGGTTTATCGGCTTTATGGTGCTGATTACGGCGCTGTTTACTGCGAATTTATTTGGGTTGTTTGAAATTAACCTAGGCAGTAAAGCAAATACGCGTTTAGCCACCGCAGGTGGGCAGGGTAATAGCGGGCATTTCTGGCAAGGGGTTTTCGCGACACTCTTAGCGACACCTTGTTCTGCACCCTTTTTGGGCACGGCGGTCGCTTTCGCATTAGCGGCACCGATGTCGCAACTGTGGCTGATTTTCACTGCACTAGGTATCGGGATGAGCCTTCCGTGGTTATTGATTGCGGCATTCCCTGTGATTGCGAAAGCGTTACCAAAGCCAGGAACATGGATGCTGAAATTGCGCGCAGTACTGGGCTTAATGATGTTGGTTTCCTGCTTATGGTTAATCAGCTTATTAATTCCCCATTTTGGTGCAATGACCGCTACCGTTATCGCCGTACTATTTTTATTAATCTTAGTGTTATTTATTCTTAAGAACCGAGGAGTTCGTGCGGCAATTTTCCCATTCCTATTATTCTCGGCACTGGGTGCTGGGTTTGCTTGGATGGCGATAGACCAACAACAAGGCCACCAAACGCTAGCTTCCGATAAGGTTCAATGGCAAACACTGTCTGAAGACGCAATCACACGAGCGCTGGCAGATAATAAACGTGTGTTTATTGATGTGACTGCAGACTGGTGTGTGACGTGTAAGGCGAATAAATATAACGTCCTACTTAATGACGAAATTCAGCACTTACTGAGTGAACCGGATGTCGTCGCGCTACGGGGTGATTGGACAAAACCTTCACCTGAAATCTCGGCGTTTTTGCAACGTCGAGGGCAAGTGGCTGTGCCGTTTAACCAGATTTATGGCCCTAATCTGACAGAGGGGAAAATACTGTCAACAATACTTGATCGTGAATCTGTATTATCAATTATGACTGAGGCCAAAGGAGCCGAAAAATGAAAAAGACGATATTAGCTGTTTTATTTTCCTCACTAGTATTAGGGGCCACAGCACATGCAGCGCCACTGACTGCCGACCAAGAAGCACAAGTTCGTAAGCTGGTACGCGATACATTAGTTGAGAATCCAGAGATCCTTGAAGAAGCGATTGTGGCTTTACAAGCGAAACAAGGTGAAAAACAACAAGCGCAAATGAAACAGGTATTAAAAGATCAGCATGATGCCCTGTTTAATGACCCGACTAGCCCACGTATTGGCTCGAAAGACGCGAAATTAGTCTTGGTGAACTTTACTGACTTTAACTGCCCATACTGCAAACGCTTTGACCCACTGTTAGAAGATATTGTGAAGAAAAACCCAGATGTTGCAGTTGTTATCAAGTACCTGCCATTTAAAGGGGAAACCTCGCTGGAGTCTTCGCAATTAGCGATGACTTTATGGCAAGAAAATCCAAAAGCGTTCTTAGCTCTGCACCAAAAACTGATGGCGAAACAGGGGATGTTATCTGATTCAAACATCAAAGAAGCGCTGCAAGCAACCGGCAATGATAAGTTAAAAGCGAATGATAAGAGCCGTGCAGCTATTCGTAAAAACCTTGAGTTGGCTAATATGCTGGGCGTGAATGGTACGCCTGCAACGCTAGTGGGTGATGAAATGATCCCAGGCGCTGTTGATGCACAAGAATTTGAACGCATCGTGAAAGAACAGCTCAGCAAAGCGAAATAATGTCGTGATGGGGAGACTGAAAAAGTGGTCAAAAGAGCTTCTCGTATTGGCGATTATTTTGGTGATCGCTTTTACGGTGATGGACTTTTGGCGTAAACCGCAAAGCCTTGCCCCCGTGTTATTAGAGCCACTCACCATTGCAACGGGTGAGGTGGTTTCTATTGCTGAACTCAGCGAAAAACAGCCTGTATTAGTCTATTTCTGGGCAACATGGTGTGGTGTTTGCCGCTTCACATCGCCAACCGTTTCTGATTTAGCAAAATCAGGAGTTCCGGTGGTGACGGTAGCACTGCGTTCGGGGGAATCTTCTCGACTGTTAGCCGGAATGGAAAAAAAGGAATTAGATTTTCCTGTAGTGAATGATATCAACGGTCAACTGGCTGCGCAGGTTGGCGTGACAGCAACACCGACCTTTATGATTATCGATAAAGGCGAAATGGTGAGTTTTACTTCTGGCTGGACGAGTTATCTGGGGCTGAAAAGCCGTTTATGGCTCGCTTCGTTTTAATTAAATGCCCTTGGTATCAGCATCAAGGGCATTTTTCTTATCAAACTCTAATCTCAAACTCTTTCATCAAAATTCGAGATTGCGAATAAACCGATAGTCAGCCGATTGGGACTTTAAGCGATAAAGATTGGCTGGGCGTCCGCGCTCTTGGCGTTTCTCCCCTGTATCAATCAATAAATCAGCTTGGTCTAAACGGCGACGGAAAGATTTATTCTGTATGGATTTTCCGATTAAAACCTCATGAACATGTTGCAGCTCGGCTAAGGTGAATACTTCCGGTAGCGCAAATCCCGGCACAATGGAATAAAGGGATTTCTGGCGTAAACGTTCACGGGCTTGTAAATAAAGCTGATAGTGATCGAAAGCCAGTGCCATGTCTTCAATCTCTTCGATGGAGACCCATTTAACAGAATGTACACTTTCAATGTGCGCTTCGCAGGCTTGGTGAGCAATGAGTGCGGTATAGCAGACTGTCACTGACCAGCCTCGAGGATCTCGCTCTGAATTTCCTATGGTACATAACTGCTCGATATAAGGAGGAACAACCCCCGTTTTCTCTTTTAACTTGCGATATACCGTATCGTCTAACGTGGCATCACAATTTTCATCAACGAACCCACCCGGTAATCCCCATTGCCCTTTCTGAGGGTAATTAGCACGTTCCACGAGCAGCACTTTTAAGGTGTTTTCATGATAAGTGAATAATACGGTATCCACTGTGAGCAAAGGAGTTAAATAATCTCGTCGATCATAATTAGATAAAAACTCTTTTTCTGTCATGTGATTAAGATCCTTTCCCCCATATTTAGTCTTGCGCTAAATCATACGCGAAAATTTATTTAGTGTCATTAAGACATTTAAGCGTTGACTTATTTGTGTCTGTAGGACAATAATTAATTAAGGTCATAAAGACACTAATTGATTTCACAAAGACACTAA
>NZ_WLUG01000069.1:0-1947 GCF_009706505.1 Providencia sp. wls1922
ATACATCATGTAGCAACACATCATACAACAGCGAAATTCTTTGCCAGGTACTGGCTTGAAACATTCTGGAAGTAAAAATGACTTGGTCTGAGTTTAAATCTCACTATCTCATCGGTTTTTGGAAACCGTTACCTGCGGTGATTGCGGCAGGTATCTTATCGACTTATTATTTTGGTTTAACAGGCACTTTTTGGGCTGTAACCGGTGAATTTACTCGCTGGGGCGGGCATATTATGCAGCTATTTGGTGCGCATCCAGAAGAATGGGGCTATTTCAAAGTTATTGGTTTTCAAGGTTCGCCACTTGATCGAATTGATGGCGTGATGATTATCGGTATGTTTGCTGGCTGTTTTGCCGCGGCACTTTGGGCAAATAATGTCAAAATTCGCATGCCGCAGCATCGGGTTCGAATTTTTCAAGCCATCCTCGGTGGGATCATTGCTGGATTCGGCGCTCGTCTAGCCATGGGATGTAACTTAGCGGCATTCTTTACGGGTATTCCACAATTCTCGTTACACGCTTGGTTCTTTGCTGTAGCGACTGCCGTCGGCTCTTACTTTGGTGCCAAATTCACCCTGCTGCCAATGTTCCGTATTGCGGTAAAATTGAAAAAAGTCTCAACAGCATCGCCATTAACTCAAAATCCGAATACAGCTAAAAAACGCTTTAAATTAGGCATGGCTATTTTTGCTGTCGCACTTGCGTGGGGCTTTTATACACTGCTAGATGCACCAGTCATGGGCTTTGCTATCTTATGTGGGATTGGTTTTGGTTTGCTGATTGAACGTGCTCAAATCTGTTTTACCTCCGCGTTTCGTGATTTATGGATCACTGGTCGTACTCATATGGCGAAAGCGATTATCATTGGTATGGCGGTCAGTGCGATTGGTATTTTCAGTTATGTGCAATTGGGCGCGACACCTAAGATTATGTGGGCTGGTCCAAATGCTGTGATTGGTGGATTACTATTCGGGTTTGGTATTGTCTTAGCGGGTGGTTGTGAAACTGGCTGGATGTACCGTGCCGTTGAAGGTCAAGTTCATTACTGGTGGGTTGGTTTCGGTAACATTATCGGTGCGACTATCTTAGCGTATTACTGGGATGATTTAGGCCCATGGTTGGCTACAGACTTTGACAAAGTGAACTTGCTAGAGACATTTGGTCCGGAAGGCGGCTTGCTCGTTACATACGCTTTATTAGCCATTGCATTTATTTTGATGCTGGTATGGGAAAAATATTTCTTCCGTAAACGTGCCCAAAAACTGGCGAATACTTCCATGGAGGCCGCATGAGCCATAAAGAAATAGTACCGGATTATCGATTAGATATGGTGGGCGAACCTTGCCCATACCCTGCGGTTGCGACGTTAGAAGCGATGCCATCGTTAAAACCTGGAGAGATATTAGAAGTGGTAAGTGATTGCCCACAATCTATCAATAATATCCCTTTAGATGCAAAAAATTATGGTTATAAGGTGTTGGATATTCAGCAAGATGGGCCGACTATTCGTTATCTTATCCAAAAATAACAAATACGCGTCATATTTTGCACTGTCGCGGTGTTGGCTTCATTCGTTAGCCCTAGTCACATACTTGTGTATGCTCCTAGGGTCTAACGCATTTGCCGCCTTGCGACAGCACAAACTATTTAGCGTATTGGTATTAGTCATATTTTGCACTGTCGCGGTGTTGGCTTCATTCGTTAGCCCTAGTCACATACTTGTGTATGCTCCTAGGGTCTAACGCATTTACCGCCTTGCGACAGCACAAACTATTTAGCGTATTGGTATTAGTCATATTTTGCACTGTCGCGGTGTTGGCTTCATTCGTTAGCCCTAGTCACATACTTGTGTATGCTCCTAGGGTCTAATGCATTTGCCGCCTAGCGACAGCACAAACTATTTAGCGTATTGGTATTAGTCATATTTTGCACTGTCGCGGTGTTGGC
>NZ_WLUG01000070.1:0-8470 GCF_009706505.1 Providencia sp. wls1922
ACCAATATTAAAGTCACGGTAACGTCAGATACAATTGATAATGCTGCAAATGGTCGGCTAGGTTTAACCGGTGCAGATAAAGCGACAGGTATTGCAGTGCAATTATTAAATAATGCCGGAACGCCTATTGTATTAAATCAAAAATTGACTCAACAAGATAACGTTGCCCAAGGCGATTATATCTTCGGCTGGAAAGCTCGTTATATTAAAACGGCCGCCACAATTACACCAGGTACGGCAAATGCCAATGCCACTGTCAATATTCGCTATGAATAGAGGTTTAAAATGAAAAAATTACTGCTCACCCTACTATTCTTAAATATTTCGATAACGGCTGATGCGGCGGATACTGTCTATTTGAAATTCACCGGAAATATAAAAGCTGCAACGTGCAATTTATCTACCGGTAATAATGTGGATGTGGATCTGACCACCATTCCTTTAGATACTTTTTATAGTGGAACAAAAGCCTCAGATTGGAAACCTTTTACTATTGAATTAAAAGATTGCTCCTCGTTTATTAATAGCGTGAGATTAACGTTCACAGGAACCGCAGATAGTGCCGATATCGCCAGCTTGTATAAAAATAGCGGCACCGCTACCAATATTGCCATTCAATTGCAAAGTGGCGATGGGGCTACACCGCTAGGCAATACCAAGATATTAACGGTTCCCACCAACGGGCAGCCTTTGGTCAGTATTCCCCTACGCACACGGGCATTTTCCTCACTCGGCAATGGTACCGCAGGCAGTTTATCCGCCAATATTACCGCCACTATTACCTATTTATAAGAGGCTGATCATGAAAAGAATATTATTCAGTTTACTTGGATTGTGCGCCCTGCCAGTGATGGCAGAAAACGTCAATATCTATGTGCATGGTAATGTCGTGGTTATGCCCTGCAAAGTTGAAAATACCAGTTATAACGTGGAATTAGGTAAGATAAACCGTTGGAATTATCGCAACCCTGCGCAAAGCCCATGGGTGGATTTTTCTATCAAATTGGTTGATTGCCCTGTTTCAACAAAAAATGCCAAATTCAGTGTTAATGGCACTGCCGATGCCACCGATAATAACTATTTTGTGAATACAGGTAGCTCTACAAACAGCTTGCTGCATCTGGCGCAAAAAAGTAATAAAGCCACCATTAAAAATGGCAGTGCAGTAGATCTGGCCATTAATAGCACCACCAAAAGTGCCGAAATTCCGCTATCCGCAAGAATGATTAGCCTTCAACCCATGTTTACCCCTGGGGATTTTAAAAGCCATTTAGAGTTTTCGCTGACATATCAGTAAAACATAATCTTAAAAACGCACTGTAATAGCTTAATAATATTTAACAGCACTCTTGTGATAAATCTTTAATAAGGTATACAAAATGAAAAATCGTATTTATCGCACCATATTAGTTATTGGGACTTTATTTTTATATTCCCATTACTCTTTGGCTGAATGTGCTCAAAATCCGCAAAATAACTTAAGAAGTACAGCTTCAGGAAAAACAATTACTGTGCAGTACGATAATATTTCAGCAGTCGGAACCGTTCTTGATACACAATATGTGCAAGCATTTTCGAGTAATTATAATTTTGCAGATGTTGCAACTGGTAAAATTGCATGCGGTGGATATCAAGATCTTTATTATGTGAATGGGTGGGCAGCTAACGCCAGTAAAATAGCAGCAACCGGTATCGCTGGTATAGGTATTAGAATCAATTACAATACTTTTGGTTCAGGTAGCTATATTCCTATAACATCAGCAAATGCAGGAAGTGGCTCTAGTTGGACTATGCCACCCTCTGGTTGGAATATTCAAATTGTAAAAACAGGTACTATTACATCCTCAGGAACATTAAGAAGTGGAGAAATCGCCTATATAACTCAAGGTAATTCGACAACAGGAACCCGATTTATAGGAAATAGATTAAGTCTTCCAACAAACTATCGAATCAACGTCGTTAGTTGTTCACTAAAAAACAGTAAAAATACCTATGATATTAATTTAGGTGACTGGTATGACACCCAATTTAAAAATATTGGTGATTTCCAAGGAACGGTTAATATTCCGATAACATTAAGTTGCCAAACAGGTACCAATATAAAATACACAGTAACTTCAGATACTGTTGATAATGCAGCAAATGGGCGGCTTGGGTTAAGTGGAGCAAATAAAGCCACAGGCATTGCTGTGCAATTACTGAATAACGCTGGAACCCCAATTCAGTTAAATACTAAATTAGTGCAACAAAATTCCGTTCCTGCAAATGACTATATTTTTGGTTGGAAAGCACGCTATATCAAAACCGCAGCAATAGTAACACCAGGAACCGCAAATGCTAATGCAACTGTTAATATTCGCTATGAGTAGGTAAGAAATAGATTATCTATTTTCGTTAATTAGAAATTTTATTGAATAATAATCGAATTAGATGATTAAAGAGGAGTTGATGATGCCTGAATATTACCCTGTGTCCCGAATTATTGGCAATAAAATAACCTATTATCGAAAAATGAATGGCTTATCTCTTTACGATATTGCCAAAATGATTAATGTTAGCGAACAGCAACAATCTCGCTATGAACGAGGTATTAATCGTATTAATTTGGATAGACTTAGCCAGTATGCGGAAATATTCAATGTTGATTTATTAGATTTTTTTAACCTGAGTGAACATGAAACTAAAAATATAAAAATACATTTTAATAGATAATCAAATATCGATAATTATCAAATAAAAGACAACAAGAGAAATTTTCATTTATTGACCTAGATCTATAGTTTAACCTGAGAATTAATGCTAGGTTAATAATCATATTGAGCTTATTAGGCTTAATAAATCATCTAATTAAGATTGATTTATTTCCATGTATTCACTTATTCACAGAGAGGCTCAATATGTCTAAAGATTATCTCATATCTAAAATGGTCGGTAGTAAAATTATTTATTATCGAAAAATGAATGGAATCACATTACGGGAGCTTGCGGATACCATTGGTGTTAGCGAGCAGCAGCAGTCACGTTATGAAAGAGGAGTTAATAGAATTAATTTAGATAGATTATGGCAATATGCGGATTATTTTGAAATTGGTATAAAGGACCTTCTAGATATCAATGAAAAATAAGTATTTCGATATATTCTATTCATATAAAAAATCTAATTAACTCTCATAATAAATATACCTAGGAGTTAACGATATGGAGAAAATCGTATCAAAATCTGTCGGTCTAAAAATAAGAGCGCTAAGAGATAGCCACGGAATCAGTGGAAAACAACTGAGCGAACAATTGGGGATCAGTCAGCAACATTTATCTCGCTACGAAAATGGCGATGTGAATATTCATGTGGACACGCTCTACCATTTCTCTCTTATTTTCTCGGTCGACCCTGCCTATTTCTTTGCAGAATTTAATGAAATAACTAGCAGCCGCGAGGAGCAAGACCATAAAAAAAGTTACTACGCTGCCGAGTCGGTCGTTTTCTGAACGAACGTTTCTGAATTCATACTCGCCACACCCTAGCTAATTTCACAATCGGTGCTTTAAAATTTAAGCACCGATTTATCACCCTATAAATGATCCTTCTTTTTGGATTCTTCAAGTAACCATTGCTGGAAAATCGTCATAGCTGGTGTCATCGGTTTGGATTTTAATCGACTCAGCCAGTAGCCCCCGAGAGTCACGGAAATATCAAATGGCTGAACCAAATCCCCTGCACTTAGCTCCCGCTCAAACATACAGCTTGGTGCGATGGCAACACCGTCCATCAATAAAGCCGCTTCCACCATTAAACGGGAAGAATCAAAAACAGGTCCTTTCACACGCCACGGTTCCACATTCGCCGCTAAAAACCATTTTTCCCATTCATCTTTACGATAAGATCGCATCAACGGAAAATTTTGTAAATCAATGGGATGCTTAAGTTTATGAGCGACCTTTTCGGCACAAAGCACCGTATGCGGCGCAGAAAATAACGGCGTATTTTCCACTAATGGCCAAAGCCCTTCCCCAAAACGGATCGCAAAATCAGCCCCTTCTCCAGCTAAATTCACCACGTTATTATGGGTCATAATGCGCAAATCAATATAAGGGTAAAGATCGGAAAAATGCGATAAACGCGGTAATAGCCAGCCCGCCGCAAAGGTACCCACCACAGAAACATTCAGAACCTCATGATAATGACCATCTTCGAATTGCTGCAATAATGATTCGATTTGGTCGAAAGATCGGCTAACGACAGGCAATAATGCCAACCCCTCATCGGTCAGTGCTAGCCCTCTAGGTAAACGAATAAATAGCTCTAAGCCTAGTTGTTCTTCCAGCGCACGAACTTGCTGGCTTACCGCTGCCTGAGTGACATTTAACTCCATACCTGCTCGAGTAAAGCTTAGATGGCGCGCAGATGCCTCAAAGGCTCTGAGTGCATTGAGGGGTAAACGGTAGCGAGCATTTTCAGCCATAAGATTTTCTTTTACCTCATCGAATTTTATATCGTTTTAACTAATGCCAAAAAAGCCGCATACTCCAACACCAGAATCACTCTTCCTTTGGTATGTGACCGCCTCTTGTTTGTCACTCATCATAACTAAAACTTTTATTTAAATGGATATCTGTATGAAAAATCTTTTTCGTCGCGGACGGCTGCTTGTCGCCCTAAGTTTGGCATTTACCTCACTATCTAGCGTGGCATTAACGCAATCCGATGTGGACAGCATTATTAAACCGTTGATGAAACAGCAGCAAATTCCGGGAATGTCTGTTGCGATTTCCGTGGATGGTGAGCATTTTATTTATCACTATGGCGTGCAGTCTAAACAGACTCAGGTGCCTGTGAGCAACAATACGTTGTATGAAATCGGTTCTTTATCAAAGACCTTTACCGCCACGCTTGCCGCCTATGCTCAAGGACAAGGTAAGTTAGATTTTGCACAAACCGTCAGCCATTATTTACCCGAATTAAAAAATAGCGCATTTGATAAAGTAACAGTGATGAATCTAGCCACCCACACTTCAGGCTTATCGCTATTTGTTCCGGATGCAGTGACTAACCGCGCGGAGCTAATCCATTATTATCAGCAGTGGTTCCCTGTAAAACCTATTGGTGAATACCGTTCATACTCCAATCTTGGTGTGGGTTTATTAGGCATGGTGACTGCTAAGCAACTTAATCAGTCATTCCCTGATGCAATAGAAAAGATGATGTTACCAGCTTTGGGCATGAAGCATACTTATTTACAGGTACCGCAAAATCAGCAAAAAAATTATGCTCAAGGGTATAACAAGCAGCATCAGCCGGTGCGTGTAACTCCACAAATTTTAGATAATGAAGCCTACGGCTTGAAATCCAACGCGAAGGATTTGATCCACTTTTTAGATATTAATATGCAAGTCGCCGACGTGGCAAAACCGTGGCAGGAAGCAGTAGAAGATACGCATACAGGCGTGTATATGACGGATTCTTTTGTGCAAGATTTGATGTGGGAAAGTTATCCGTGGCCAGTTTCACTCGCCCAGTTACAACAAGGTAACCGTGATGATATGGCACTGAAACCGCAAAAAGTGGATGCCATTCAGCCACCGATGCCACCAGAATCTCGCTCACTGTATAACAAAACTGGCTCTACCGGCGGATTCGCCACCTACGCGGTATTTATTCCCGAGGAAAAAATCGCCGTGGTGCTGCTTTCCAACCAATGGTACCCAATTCCTGAGCGCATCAACACCGCTTACCAGCTGATCGAAAAAGTGAAACACTAACCCTGCGCCAAACGCGGAATATGCAGGAAATTTAATACTCAAAATAATCATATGCCAAGCATCCAATGTTCTAAATAATTCACGTTGTGGCTAGGCGTCAAACGAGGTTATCTCGGGGAGCATACAAAAGTATGTGACCCGAGTGACCGAGAGCAGACAACAAAGCCACGGCGTGAAGTATGACGAACATTTAGATGACTCGGGAGAATTGGCGCTGCCTCATTTGGCTTCTAAGATAAACATCAAAACACATACACACATTACGAATCAGCAAACGCCCACGTGGCGTGACTTTAATCCCCGTTTCACTGACTTCCACCAGCCCATCTTCTGCCATCGGTTTCAGCAGTTCTAGGTCTTCTTTGAAGTAGGTTTTGAAGTCAATTGGGTAGAGCGCTTCTATTTGCGCAAAACTCAATTGGAAGTTGCAAATCAATGTTTTGATCACGTCACGGCGCAGGCAGTCGTCGTCAGTTAGCACTAATCCACGCCATAGGGCATGCCCCTTTTCTTCCACTTGCGCGTAGTAAGTTTTTAAATCTTTCTGATTTTGGGCGTAGTTATCGCCGAGCATGCTGATCGCTGATACTCCTAATCCTAATAAATCGCAATCTCCTTGGGTGGTATACCCTTGGAAATTACGATGTAAAATTCCTTCTCGCTGTGCGACCGCCAGTTCATCTTCTGGGCGCGCAAAGTGATCCATCCCGATAAATTGATAACCGTCGGATGTCAGCGTTGCGATAGTATCTTGCAGAATATCCAGTTTTTGCTCCGCCGTTGGCAGGTCTTCATCTTTAATTTTACGCTGCGCTGCAAATAAATTCGGTAAATGCGCATAGTTGAAAACGCTTAAACGATCGGGAGCGAGCTCCGCCACTTTTTTCAATGTAAACGCGAAGCTTTCAGGGGTTTGTTTTGGTAAACCATAAATTAGGTCGATACTGGTTGAAGTGAAGCCAGTCTCTTTGGCACGTTTAATGAGCGCAAAAATAAACTCTTCATCTTGCTCGCGGTTAACCAGAACTTGCACTTCTTTATTAAAATCTTGAACACCCATGCTTAGGCGGTTAAAGCCTTCACTGCGCAGATGGTCAATCATGTCGAGTTCGATTTCGCGGGGATCCACTTCGATGGACACCTCGGCATCAGGCGCAAAATGAAAATGTTTTTTCAGCAAGCCAACTAAATGGCTCACTTGTGCCTTATCTAGATACGTTGGTGTACCGCCGCCCCAGTGCATTTGAGTCACTGTGCGGTTTTTAAGTAACGCAGCACGCTGGATAATTTCTTTTTCAATGACTTGTAGATACTCATCCGCTTTATGTTTTTGGCGAGTGACTAGCTTATTACAGCCGCAGAAATAGCACAGTTTGTGGCAAAACGGGATATGCACATACAGAGACAAAGGACGGTCAGGATAACGCTGGGTTGCCTCAACAAAAGCCTGTTCGTTGTAGTCTTGATTGAACTCTAAGGCTGTTGGATAAGAGGTATAACGCGGACCTGAATAGTTATATTTCTGGATGAGAGAGAGATCCCAAACGATATTTTGCTCTGACATTGATATTCCTTAATTGACCACAAGCTCGAAAGCATCACTGTTAATTATATCTCTTTAGATTATTTTTTAGCTATTTATGTAAAGAGTCTATACCGCAAAGATTATAGCGATGTTAGAAAATACAGATCCGATGCAACATCAAAGAAAAGGAAGATAGGCGAGAAATTAAGCAGAATTCCTCCCGCTTACTACGGGAGGAACGAATAGATAGGAAATTATTTACTTTTTAAGATGCGCATAATGTCATCAAATTTCTCTTCTTCCTCTTCATCACCGTCTTCGTCCGCATATTCGATACCGAGGATATTCATCAGTTCATCGATGCGATCTAAGCAGGTATCAACATATTGCTGCTCTTGCGCAGTGATGGTTTCGCCATCTTCCAGTCGTGCCAGAATCTCATCTAAGCGATCGTTGCTTTCCAGCATTTCCAGTTCTTTTTCTGGCGTCAGTTTTTCTTTAGCAACTGGCTTTTCTTTCACGACAGGACGCGCAACTGGCTGGTTACTTTCAACCACCAGTGGAATTGGTTTTTTACTGCCAATACGTGGGTCAGCCTGAACATTTTGCCCATTTTTTTGACCATTCGAAGCACCGTCTTGGTTACGGCTACCAGACTTATGCCCGCGATGTTTTTTCTCGCGTTTACGCTCACGACCTTCTGCGTTGAGCTCTTCTTTCGTCTTACGGTATTTTTTCTTCAGTTTTGCGGTCGGTTTTTTCGGTGAATTCATGGTTTGCTACCTTGATAAAATCAGTTTCTGCGGCGGAATCTAGCAGGATCCCTTAAGCAGCGAAAGCACTACTTTGCAATTTAGGTGAATTTTATCTCACTTTGCATTCGCAACAGTACTTTAATGATTATACCTTAAATCATTTGAGTTGCATGCAAGCAACAAAAAGGGAGAGCCTAACTAGCTGTACGCCAGAAAATAGAAAGATATCCTGAGCAATATTCTAAATAATTCAAGTTGCCTAAGCATTCCAATGCTCTCAATAGCTGTATCGCCAGAGGGCAAAAAATAGAGAGTCACCTTGAGCAATGCTCTAAATAGTTTGTGCTGTAGCAAGGCGGCAAGAGTTGCTAATCCCTAGGAGCATACATAAGTATGTGACTAGGGTTAGCAACCGAAGCCAACGCCGCTACAG
>NZ_WLUG01000071.1:0-5174 GCF_009706505.1 Providencia sp. wls1922
TCTATTTTACGGCTTCCCGAGACCCAACAAGTGTGATTCGGGGAGCTGCTATTGTGTTCTTGGTGCCAATTGAGTTGTCCTATTAAGTTAAGCGTCAGGTTAACTGCCTGACACTTTACCGTTTACTCGAGAGGTTTAATAACCCTTGGAGCATCGGGTTGATCAAATTGGCCGTAGCTATTATTCAATACCTTTTGTTGGTCGAGCTGTTTGATTTCTTTACTTAAAAAATTCAAATGATTTTGTAAGTGTTCTTTTGTCACTCGTTCGTTTTCAATGATCTGGTGTAGTAACTGCACAAAGTCGTCAGTAATAGGTTGTTCCTGCTCATATTCTTGAGTCAGAGCCGTTAAATTCTCAACGGCAAGGACATATTCAGTTTCTCGGGAGATTAATGACTCCCATTCCCCTGATTGTGCGAGCGAAACTAAGTTTTCACTTAATATTAAGACATTACGATATATTTCAAGTAAATAGAGAGGATTTTTATTGTCCACCTGGTTATCTTTCATCCACATTTGCACCGATTTGTTGCCATGCAGAGGCGATATCGGAGAGTAATTGGTAAACTTCTTGGACATAAGTCACGTTGTTTTCTATGTTGGCGCGGAGCAATTGCCGCGTCATGTATTCATACAAACTTGCTAAATTTTCAGCAAGTTCGCCACCAGCCTCGTAATTTAGCGATTGTTTTAATCCCGTGTCAATGATGTCGATTGCTTTTGAGATTTCTTTACCCTTTTCAGCAATGTTTCCCTGCTCCATAAAAATTTCCCCCCGTTTAAGGGCACTTAAGGCCCCTTTAAACAGGATTTGGATCAGTTGATACGGGGTCGCATTGGCGATTTCACTCTCCAAACTGACCTGCTGATAGGCTTGATTAGCTTTACGTTGATACATGCGGTTAACCTAAAAGTCTGCCTAATGAACTGCTTGTGCTGTTCAGTGAACTCATCATCTTATCGAGGTTTTGGAACTGACGACGATAGATATCCATGGTGTTTTCAATTTGTTTATTGGTCTGCTCGATACGTTTATCGATGCTTTTCTTTTTCTTCTGTACGCCATCTGTGGCGTTATGCAGCGTACCTTCTTTGCTATCTAAGGTATCCTTTAAGAAATTAAAGTTCTCTGTAGCAAATCCGGTTTCTTTTCCATCACCGGCAAAGAATACTTTCACGCTAGATGGGTTATCTTTGAGGGCACTATCGAGTTTTTTATTATCAATCTCTAACGTACCGTCTAGTTTTTGTTTAATCCCCATCTTACTCAGAAGGTTTAATTCGCCGCTATTTTGTGGGGTACGAACTTGGGTACGTAAGGTACTTTGAATTACACGTAAAGTAGAATCACCGATTAATGGACCATTGGTTTTATCCGGTGCAGTCCCTTTTTCGGTCGGAGTATATTTAGTAAGTTCTTTAGCTAAGGTTTGAAACTCATTATAGGCATCCACCCACGCTTTGATTTTCGCTTTAGCAGGTTCAATATCTTCAGAGATAATTAAATGTTCTGATTTGCCATCTTCACTCTCTTTCTTTAAAGATAGGGTTAAACCAGGAAACAGGTCTTTGGCTTCGTTGGTTTGAGATTCTAATTCGAAACCATCAATAATGAGCTGAGCATTTTGTGGTGGAACTTTTTGTTCCATACCACTCGTCGCTTTGTCTTTAATGGTGACGTTGCCTGTTGAATCAATTTCCGATTCAACATTTAAAATTTTAGCCAGTTCATCATCACCACTAACATTAATGCTCATGCGGTTGTCTGTACCCGCTTTTTTCGCCGTGACAACAAGATGATACTGATTGGTTTTATCTTTAATAACAGAGGCCGAAACACCCTTATCGGTTTTATTAATGGCGTCTGCAATCTCGATTAATGATGTGTGTTCATTATCGAGTTTGATAACAATTTTATCTTTATCTTCTTTTTGTGAAGGCTGGGTAATGGTAATTGTGCGCTCTGCTGCGCCGTTACCTAATAATTTTTTATTGTCTGGAATATCTTTGGTGGCAATAGTTTGTGCTTTCGCCAGCTGGGTGACTTTAACATCATGTACACCAGCAACCGCTTTACCATCGGTTTTTACATCAAAAGATTTATATTCGCCGTTCACTTTCGTGGTGCTGATATCTTCATACTTCTTGATATCTTCTGCCGCTTTTTTCAGTTTTTCTAATGAAGATTGCATCTTACCAAATGCACTGATTTGCGCATCATAGCTGGCCTTTTGCTGTGTTAATGGATCTAAGCGGCGCTTTTCCATCGCCTCCAATTGGTCCATTTGTACATTTAAGTCTAAGTTAGCCCCGATACCAAGTGTGGATATGCCTGCCATAAATCTCTCCTGAATATAAACCCTGAAAATAAATTCGTATTTAGTCCTTTATCGGCGAATTGGAGAAAAATATTAGACTATTCTACGAAATAATAATGGAAGGAGTTAAACCGTAAAAAGCAGGTAATTAGGCTTATTGAATAAAAATGATAAGGACATTAACCATAGTCGAAGGGTTTAATAAAAAATTTAGGGTGAAAAAAGCTGATTCCAGCGCGCTTTTGCCAATAGACGTGAAAAATTTTTATAAAAATGGCTAAAGGGGTTTTGGGTGCCGCCGATAATGTATTTGCTGACAAAATTTACTTAACAGAATACTCGTCATACTTCGCGCCGTATCGGTGTTGGCTGCACTCAGTCACCCTAGTCACATACTTCAGTATGCTCCTAGGGATACCTTCGCTAGCCGCCTAGATGCAGCACGAATTATTTAGAGTATTAACACTGTGTATCATATAAATAAATAGGAATACATCATGGCTCAAGTCATCAACACAAACGTACTGTCTCTGACTACACAAAATAACTTAAACCGTTCACAAGGCGTACTGGGTACTGCGATTGAGCGTTTATCTTCTGGTTCACGTATCAACAGCGCTAAAGATGATGCTGCGGGTCAAGCAATCGCTAACCGTTTCACTGCAAACGTTAAAGGTTTAACTCAAGCTTCTCGTAACGCAAACGACGGTATCTCTATCGCACAGACCGCTGAAGGCGCAGTTAACGAAATCAACGATAACTTACAACGTATTCGTGAACTGACTGTTCAAGCGAAAAACGGCACGAACTCAGAATCTGATGCAAAATCTATCCAAGACGAAGTTAAACTGCGTATGGAAGAGATTGACCGTATTTCTGAACAAACGCAATTTAACGGCGTTAAAGTATTAAGTGCTAATTCAACAATGAAAATTCAAGTTGGTGCAAATGATGGAGAAACTATCGACATCAACTTGAAGCAAATTGATAGAACCACTTTAGGTTTAGATAAATTAGATTTAACTAAACTGTCGGATCCAGCTGTTCAAGGTAAGAAAGCACCACTTGAAGTTGCTGCTGCTGTAACTGGTTCGGCTGACCCTAAAGATGATAAAGATGCAATTAATGCTAAAGGCGACATTTATCAGAAGATGAAAGCTGATGGCTCTGAAGATACTGGTAAATTTGTCATGAAAGTTGATGGTAAATTAGTTGAAGTCGTGAAAGCAGATTTTGATGCAGCAACTGGTGAACTAACTACTGCGGGTAAAACCAAAGTTGATGGTGCAGCAAGTTTAGCATCAACTAACGAAATGGCATTAACTGCATTAGACGATGCATTAAAAACTGTAGATTCATTCCGTTCTTCACTGGGTGCAGTACAAAACCGTATGCAGTCTACTATCAACAACCTGAACAACTCTGTTAACAACCTGAGCGCAGCACGTAGCCGTATCCAAGATGCTGACTTCGCTACAGAAGTTTCTAACATGAGCCGTGGTCAGATTCTGCAACAAGCAGGTACTGCTGTGTTAGCGCAAGCTAACCAGGTTCCACAAGGTGTTCTGAGCCTGTTACGTTAATTCGTGATCGAGCTTTTTATTAAAGACCAGCTTTGCTGGTCTTTTTTTTGCCCGTCATACTTCGCGCCGCAGCGTTGTTGGCTGCACTAAATTACCCTAGTCACATACTTCAGTATGCTCCTAGGGATAATTCAGCTTGCCGCCTAGCTGCAACGCGAATTATTTAGGGCGCGCTTTGGCATTGTTAAGGTCAAAACAAAGATCAAAAACAAGGTCAAAGGCAAGGCCAAAAGCAAAAGCAAAAGCAAAAAATAGAATCAAAAAATATTGGGCTCCATCAAATTTATTTAGGATAAAAAGAATAACGGCTGATTTAGTGCCTTACTCTGCGGATTGAAATTACGCGTAACACAGATAATGGCTACCTTTAGTTAAAACTTGAAGGGTGATTCAGGTTGTGAGTGATTTATATACTGCCGAAGGTGTCATTAATAAAAATAGCCTATGGGAGCGTTATTACCCTCTAATACGCCATGAAGCCCTAAAACTGCAAGTCCGACTTCCTGCCAGCGTTGATATCGATGACCTAATCCAAGCGGGTGGCATCGGGCTACTCCACGCATTAGAACGTTTCGATGCCTCATTAGGTGCCTCTTTTGCCACATACGCTGTGCAGCGGATCCGCGGATCCATGCTCGATGAACTGCGTAGCCGTGACTGGGTTCCCCGTAGCGTGCGTCGCCAAGCGCGAGAAATGACTAAAGCCATTGGTGAACTTGAGCAAAGCCTTGGGCGCAGTGCCACAGAGCCAGAAATTGCCAAAGCGCTGGATATCGATTTGGCGGAATATCGCCAAGTGCTGCTAGATACCAACAATAGCCAACTGTTCTCCTACGATGAATGGCACGAAGTGCACGGGGAAAGCTGCGAACCTTCAATGGATGAAGACGATGGCGGCAACCCACTGAGTTTACTGATGGAATCCAGCCTAAAAGATCAAATCGTGGCGGCGATAGAGCAATTGCCTGAGCGCGAAAAAATGGTGCTGACGCTGTATTACCAAGAAGAACTGAATTTGAAAGAGATTGGTGCGGTGCTGGAGGTGGGGGAGTCGAGAGTGAGTCAGCTTCACAGTCAGGCCATCAAACGGTTGCGCTCTAAGCTGAGGACTTAAATGCTCGTCATACTTCACGCTGTGACTGTGTTGGCTTCATAAGCTAACCCTAGTCACATACTTGTGTATGCTCCCAGGGCTTAGCGTATTCGCCGCCTTATCACAACGCGAATTATTTAGAGCTATGTTTGGGGAAGGTCAAGGGAAAAACCAAAAC
>NZ_WLUG01000072.1:0-25971 GCF_009706505.1 Providencia sp. wls1922
TGTCTAAAGAAAAATTTGAACGTTCAAAACCGCACGTTAACGTTGGTACAATCGGCCACGTTGACCATGGTAAAACTACCCTGACAGCAGCAATCACTACTGTTCTGGCGAAAACTTACGGCGGTAACGCTCGTGCATTCGACCAAATCGATAACGCACCAGAAGAAAAAGCGCGTGGTATCACCATTTCTACTTCTCACGTAGAATACGATACTCCAACTCGCCACTACGCACACGTAGACTGCCCAGGTCACGCCGACTATGTTAAAAACATGATCACTGGTGCTGCGCAGATGGACGGTGCAATTCTGGTTGTTGCTGCGACTGATGGCCCAATGCCACAAACTCGTGAGCACATCCTGTTAGGTCGCCAAGTAGGTGTTCCTTACATCATCGTTTTCCTGAACAAATGTGACATGGTAGACGACGAAGAACTGTTAGAATTAGTTGAAATGGAAGTTCGTGAACTTCTGTCTCAATACGATTTCCCAGGCGACGACACTCCAGTTGTTCGCGGTTCAGCACTGAAAGCGCTGGAAGGCAACCCAGAGTGGGAAGCGAAAATTGTTGAATTAGCAGGCTACCTGGATTCTTACATCCCAGAACCAGAGCGTGCAATTGACAAGCCATTCCTGCTGCCAATCGAAGACGTATTCTCAATCTCTGGTCGTGGTACAGTAGTAACAGGCCGTGTTGAGCGTGGTATCATCAAAGTTGGTGAAGAAGTTGAAATCGTTGGTATCCAAGCAACGGCTAAGACGACTTGTACTGGCGTTGAAATGTTCCGTAAACTGCTGGACGAAGGTCGTGCGGGTGAGAACGTTGGTGTTCTGCTGCGTGGTACTAAGCGTGAAGAAATTCAACGTGGTCAAGTACTGGCTAAACCAGGTTCAATCAAGCCACACACTCAATTCGAATCAGAAGTTTATATTCTGAGCAAAGATGAAGGTGGTCGTCATACTCCATTCTTCAAAGGCTACCGTCCACAGTTCTACTTCCGTACAACTGACGTAACCGGTACTATCGAACTGCCAGAAGGCGTAGAGATGGTAATGCCAGGCGACAACATCAACATGATCGTGACTCTGATTCACCCAATCGCGATGGATGATGGTTTACGTTTCGCAATCCGTGAAGGTGGTCGTACTGTAGGTGCGGGTGTTGTTGCAAAAATCATTGCATAATACCGCTCTTTCTGAATAAGAAAGAACCACAGAAAAAGGGACGTCTTAGGACGTCCTTTTTGTTTTTATATAGCTCATTAATTTGTTTTATTTTCAAATATTGCAATTAATGATAATTGAAATGCCAATCATTTTCATTTAAACTTGCTGTATGTAATTTGTGCAGGTAAATGATCATGTATGTATGCCTTTGTGAAGCAATCACTGATAAACAAATCAGGAACGTGGCGCGTAAATATCATGTCACCTCTTTGAAAGGGCTACGTCAGATTTTGCCAGTAGGGCGCGAATGCGGAAAATGTATCCGACAAACGCGCGAGATTCTGCAGGAAGAACTTCAGCATCTAGAAGAACAGTGTATTGAACACGTCGCATAACCCTTTCACATACCCCTTTATTGTTCAGTTAAAATTCGTCACGCAGATAACTGTGTAAATATTATTCTTATCATCAATTTCAGTACTACACTTATAGGACTGGAAGCGATGGAGGTAATATGAAAGGCGATAAAAAAATGATAGCCCACTTAAATAAATTACTGGGCAATGAACTTGTTGCAATTAATCAATATTTTCTACATGCCCGGATGTTTAAAAATTGGGGGCTAACTAAACTCAATGAAATGGAATATCACGAGTCGATTGATGAAATGAAACACGCGGATAAGTACATTGAGCGCATTTTATTTCTCGAAGGTATTCCGAATCTACAAGATCTAGGTAAGCTGAACATTGGTGAAGATGTCGAAGAGATGCTTGCTTCAGATTTGAAATTAGAACTCGATGGAGCCAAAAATTTAAAAGAAGCTATTAGCTATGCGGATTCAATCCATGATTATGTTAGCCGAGATTTAATGATAGAAATTCTTGCAGATGAAGAAAATCATATAGATTGGATTGAAACTCAGCTGGAATTGATCAAACGTTTAGGTATTCAAAACTATCTTCAAGCACAAGTTATCGAAGAATAGTTTTGTATGATTGGCGAAAACATAATTAGGCCCAGTAATGGGCCTTTTTTATATCTGCTAAATTTGCACATCAGAAAATTCGCACATATTTTCCCCGATTGCTTGCGTTTCGCGATAAATTACGTATAATGCGCGGGCTTACTGATGAGTAAGCCCTAAATTTTAGGACTGAAATCTCAGTATTGAGTCAACGATTTGTTGCTCATTTAGACAATACTCCCGATATGGGGGTTACATCAAGAACGATTACACTCCCCTATCAATCGAAATGGGTGCGAGGAGTAATCATTTACGTTTATAAAATAGTTGGAGCTCTGGTCTCATGCAGAACCAAAGAATCCGTATCCGCCTGAAAGCTTTTGATCATCGTTTAATCGATCAATCAACTGCGGAAATCGTAGAGACTGCTAAGCGCACTGGTGCGCAAGTACGTGGTCCTATCCCGCTGCCGACACGTAAAGAGCGTTTTACCGTTCTGATCTCTCCGCACGTTAACAAAGACGCGCGTGATCAGTACGAAATTCGCACTCACAAACGTCTGGTTGACATCGTTGAGCCAACCGAGAAGACCGTTGATGCTCTGATGCGTCTGGATCTGGCTGCCGGCGTTGACGTGCAGATCAGCCTGGGTTAATCAGGTCGTCGAACGATTGAGAGGTTGAAACAATGATTGGTTTAGTCGGTAAGAAAGTGGGAATGACTCGTATCTTCACTGAAGATGGCGTATCTATCCCTGTAACTGTTATCGAAATTGAAAATAACCGCGTTACTCAGGTTAAAACTGCAGAAACTGACGGTTACAATGCAATTCAGGTTACTACTGGTAGCAAAAAAGCTAACCGTGTAACTAAGCCTGAAGCAGGTCATTTCGCTAAAGCTGGCGTTGAAGCTGGCCGCATTCTGCGTGAATTCCGTACTGAAGAGGGTACTGAATTTAACGTAGGTCAAAGCATTAGCGTTGAAATTTTCGCTGACGTTAAAAAAGTCGACGTTACTGGTACATCTAAAGGTAAAGGTTTTGCCGGCACAGTTAAGCGCTGGAATTTCCGTACTCAAGATGCTACTCACGGTAACTCCTTGTCTCACCGTGTTCCGGGTTCTATCGGTCAGAACCAGACTCCGGGCAAAGTGTTTAAAGGCAAGAAAATGGCAGGCCAACTGGGTAATGAACGTGTAACTGTTCAAAGCTTAGATGTAGTACGTGTTGACGCTGAGCGCAACCTGCTGCTGGTCAAAGGTGCTGTTCCAGGAGCAACTGGCAGCAACCTGATCGTAAAACCGGCTGTCAAGGCTTAACGTCGAGGAGATAGGAATGGAATTGGTAATGAAAGACGCGCAAAGCGCGCTGACTGTTTCCGAAACTACCTTCGGGCGTGATTTCAATGAAGCGCTTGTTCACCAAGTAGTTGTTGCGTATGCAGCTGGTGCTCGTCAAGGTACTCGTGCTCAGAAAACTCGTGCTGAAGTTTCTGGTTCTGGTAAAAAACCATGGCGTCAAAAAGGCACAGGCCGTGCACGTTCTGGTTCAATCAAGAGCCCAATCTGGCGCTCTGGTGGTGTTAGCTTCGCAGCTAAACCACAGGACCACAGTCAAAAAGTTAATAAGAAGATGTACCGCGGTGCTCTGAAAAGCATCCTGTCTGAATTGGTACGTCAAGATCGTCTGATCGTTGTCGAGCAGTTCTCTGTAGAAGCGCCTAAAACTAAGCTGCTGGCACAGAAACTGAAAGATATGGCTCTGCAAGATGTTCTGATCATCACTGCTGAATTAGATGAAAATCTGTTCTTAGCAGCACGTAACCTGTACAAGGTTGACGTTCGTGATGCAGCAGGTATCGACCCAGTTAGCCTGATTGCTTTCGACAAAGTGGTTATGACTGCTGATGCTGTGAAGCAAGTTGAGGAGATGCTGGCATGATCCGTGAAGAACGTCTGCTACAAGTACTGCGCGCGCCGCACGTATCTGAAAAAGCTTCTACAGCGATGGAAAAAAGCAATACCATCGTTCTCAAAGTTGCAAAAGACGCAACTAAAGCAGAAATCAAAGCTGCTGTACAGAAACTGTTTGAAGTTGAAGTTGAAGGTGTTAACACTTTGCTGGTTAAAGGCAAAACTAAACGCCACGGTCAGCGTTCTGGTCGTCGTAGTGACTGGAAAAAAGCTTACGTTACGCTGAAAGAAGGCCAGAATCTGGACTTCGTTAGCGGCGCAGAGTAAGTCGGAGGAGTAAAGAACAATGGCAGTTGTTAAATGTAAACCTACGTCTCCGGGCCGTCGCCACGTTGTTAAAGTGGTTAACCCTGAGCTGCATAAGGGTAAGCCTTATGCTCCGCTGTTAGAAAAAAACAGCAAATCCGGTGGTCGTAACAACAATGGCCGTATCACTACCCGTCATATTGGTGGTGGCCATAAGCAGCATTATCGTTTAGTTGACTTCAAACGCAACAAAGACGGTATCCCTGCAGTTGTTGAACGTTTGGAATATGATCCAAACCGTTCTGCGAACATTGCACTGGTACTATATAAAGACGGTGAACGTCGTTATATTCTTGCACCAAAAGGCCTGAAAGCTGGTGACCAGATTCAATCTGGCGTTGATTCAGCTATCAAAGCTGGTAACGCACTGCCAATGCGCAACATCCCTGTTGGTTCTACAGTTCATAACATCGAACTGAAACCAGGTAAAGGTGGTCAGTTAGCGCGTTCAGCAGGTACTTACGCTCAAATCGTTGCTCGTGATGGTGCTTATGTCACCCTGCGTCTGCGTTCTGGTGAAATGCGTAAAGTTTTAGCTGATTGCCGTGCAACCTTAGGTGAAGTTGGTAACGCTGAGCATATGTTACGAGTTCTCGGTAAAGCTGGTGCTAGCCGCTGGCGTGGTATTCGTCCTACCGTTCGCGGTACTGCGATGAACCCAGTTGACCATCCACATGGTGGTGGTGAAGGCCGTAACTTTGGTAAACACCCAGTAACACCATGGGGCGTTCAGACCAAAGGTAAGAAAACTCGTAGTAACAAGCGTACTGATCAATTCATCGTACGTCATCGTTCTAAAAAATAATTAGAGGATAAGCCATGCCACGTTCTCTCAAGAAAGGTCCTTTTATTGACCTGCACTTGCTGAAGAAGGTAGAGAAAGCGGTGGAAAGCGGAGACAAGAAGCCTCTCAAGACTTGGTCCCGTCGTTCAACGATCTTTCCTAATATGATCGGATTGACCATCGCTGTCCATAATGGTCGTCAGCATGTTCCAGTATTCGTAACCGACGAAATGGTTGGTCACAAACTGGGTGAATTCGCACCGACTCGCACTTATCGCGGCCACGCGGCAGATAAGAAAGCTAAGAAACGTTAAGGATAGGAGGAAGAGATGGAAACTTTAGCTATGCATCGCCACGCTCGTTCTTCTGCCCAGAAGGTTCGCTTAGTAGCCGACCTGATTCGCGGTAAGAAAGTGTCGCAAGCTCTGGAAATTCTGACCTACACCAACAAGAAAGCTGCTGGTTTAGTGAAGAAAGTACTGGAATCTGCTATTGCTAACGCAGAGCAAAACGATGGCGCTGACATTGATGACCTGAAAGTTGCGAAAATTTTCGTAGACGAAGGTCCAACTATGAAACGCATCATGCCGCGTGCGAAAGGCCGTGCAGATCGTATTCTTAAGCGCACCAGCCACATTACTGTGGTTGTGTCCGATCGCTGAGACTCTGGAGACTAGCAATGGGTCAGAAAGTACATCCTAATGGTATTCGCCTGGGTATTGTCAAACCTTGGAACTCTACTTGGTATGCGAATACTAATGAATTCGCTGACAACCTAGACAGCGACTTTAAAGTACGCCAGTACTTGAATAAAGAATTGGCAAAAGCGTCAATTTCACGCATCGTAATCGAGCGTCCTGCTAAAAGCATCCGTGTGACTATTCACACTGCTCGCCCAGGTATCGTTATCGGTAAGAAAGGTGAAGACGTTGAAAAACTGCGTAAAACAGTAGCGGATATCGCTGGTGTTCCTGCGCAAATCAATATCGCCGAAGTTCGTAAACCAGAACTGGACGCTAAATTAGTTGCTGACAGCATCTCTTCACAGCTGGAACGTCGTGTTATGTTCCGTCGTGCTATGAAGCGTGCAGTACAGAACGCAATGCGTCTGGGCGCTAAAGGTATCAAAGTTGAAGTCAGTGGCCGTTTAGGCGGTGCTGAAATCGCTCGTACCGAGTGGTATCGTGAAGGCCGTGTGCCACTGCACACATTACGTGCTGACATCGATTACAACACTTCAGAAGCGCACACCACTTATGGTGTTCTCGGCGTTAAGGTATGGATCTTCAAAGGTGAGATTCTGGGTGGTATGGCTGCAGTTGAACAAGCTGAGAAACCAGCTGCTCAACCTAAAAAGCAGCAGCGTAAAGGCCGCAAGTAAGGAGCGTCGCTATGTTACAACCAAAGCGTACAAAATTCCGTAAGGTGCACAAAGGCCGCAACCGTGGTCTGGCGCAAGGTACGGATGTTAGCTTCGGCACTTTCGGTCTTAAAGCTGTTGGCCGTGGTCGTCTGACTGCACGTCAGATCGAAGCGGCACGTCGTGCTATGACCCGTGCTGTTAAGCGTCAAGGTAAAATCTGGATTCGTGTATTCCCAGACAAGCCAATCACTGAAAAGCCACTCGAAGTTCGTATGGGTAAAGGTAAAGGTAACGTAGAATATTGGGTTGCCTTAATTCAGCCTGGTAAAGTCCTGTATGAAATGGACGGTGTGCCTGAAGAGCTGGCTCGTGAAGCATTCTCTCTGGCAGCAGCGAAACTGCCTATCAAAACCACCTTTGTAACTAAGACGGTGATGTAATGAAAGCACAAGAGCTGCGCGAAAAAAGCGTAGAAGAGCTGAACGCTGAACTTTTAAACCTGTTACGTGAGCAATTTAACTTACGTATGCAGGCTGCGAGTGGTCAGCTGCAACAGTCTCATCTAATGAAACAAGTGCGTCGTGATATCGCACGCGTGAAGACTTTACTGACTGAGAAGGCAGGTGCGTAATGAACGATAAAATCCGTACTCTGCAAGGTCGTGTAGTTAGTGACAAAATGGAGAAATCTATTGTTGTTGCTATCGAGCGTATGGTGAAACACCCTCTGTATGGTAAATTCATCCGTCGTACGACTAAATTGCACGTACATGACGAGAACAATGAATGTGGAATTGGTGACGTGGTAGAAATCCGCGAAACTCGTCCACTGTCTAAGACTAAGTCTTGGGCCTTAGTTCGCGTTGTAGAAAAAGCTGTTCTGTAATAGAATAGATTTTTCGTGATGAATAAACGGCTCTTTTTGATCGAGCCGTTTATTTTTTCCTGTCCAACACGAAGATGTGGTGTTATAATGCCGCGCCCTCGTAGTATGGGTATATTTGAACGGCCTCTTCATAATGAGGTGGCTCAGTAGTAGTTGACATTTAGCGGAGCACTAAAATGATCCAAGAACAGACTATGCTGAACGTGGCCGACAACTCCGGTGCACGTCGCGTAATGTGTATCAAGGTTCTAGGTGGCTCGCACCGTCGCTATGCACATGTAGGCGACATCATTAAAATTACTGTTAAGGAAGCAATTCCACGCGGTAAAGTTAAAAAGGGTGATGTCCTGAAAGCGGTAGTGGTGCGCACCAAGAAGGGTGTACGTCGCCCTGACGGTTCTGTCATTCGCTTCGATGGTAATGCTTGTGTGTTATTAAACAATAACAGTGAGCAAGTAATCGGTACGCGTATTTTTGGGCCGGTAACTCGTGAACTTCGTAATGAGAAGTTTATGAAAATTATCTCTCTGGCACCTGAAGTACTCTAAGGAGCGAACTATGGCAGCGAAAATCCGTCGTGATGACGAAGTTATCGTGCTAACTGGGAAAGACAAAGGTAAGCGCGGTAAAGTAAAGCAGGTTATTTCTTCTAGTAAAGTTATCGTTGAAGGTATCAATCTGGTTAAAAAACATCAGAAGCCAGTTCCGGCTCTGAACCAACCAGGTGGCATCGTTGAAAAAGAAGCGGCTATTCAAGTTTCTAACGTTGCAATCTTTAACGCGGCAACTGGCAAGGCTGACCGTGTAGGCTTTAGATTCGAAGACGGCAAAAAAGTCCGTTTCTTCAAATCTAACAGTGAAACTATCAAGTAATTTTTGGAGTATACGATGGCGAAACTGCATGATTACTATAAAGACGAAGTAGTTAATAAACTCATGACTGAGTTTAACTACACTTCTGTCATGCAAGTCCCTCGGGTCGAGAAGATCACCCTGAATATGGGTGTTGGTGAAGCGATCGCTGATAAAAAACTGCTGGATAACGCAGCAGCTGACTTAACAGCAATCTCTGGTCAAAAACCATTGATCACCAAAGCACGCAAATCTGTTGCAGGCTTCAAAATCCGTCAGGGCTATCCAATCGGCTGTAAAGTAACTCTGCGTGGCGAACGCATGTGGGAGTTCCTTGAGCGTCTGATTTCTATTGCTGTACCACGTATTCGTGACTTCCGTGGCTTGTCCGCTAAGTCTTTCGATGGTCGCGGTAACTACAGCATGGGTGTACGTGAACAAATCATCTTCCCTGAAATCGATTACGATAAAGTGGATCGTGTACGTGGTTTAGATATTACTATCACCACTACTGCGAAATCTGATGATGAAGGTCGCGCACTGTTAGCAGCGTTCAACTTCCCGTTCCGCAAGTAAGGCAGGTTACTCATGGCTAAGAAATCTATGAAAGCGCGTGATGTTAAGCGTGCTAAATTAGCTGAGAAATTCTTCGCAAAACGCGTAGAACTGAAAGCTATCATCTCTGATGTTAAAGCATCTGATGAAGATCGCTGGGACGCTGTTCTCAAGCTGCAAACACTGCCACGTGATTCAAGTCCTTCTCGTCAGCGTAACCGCTGCCGTCAAACTGGGCGTCCGCATGGTTTCCTGCGGAAATTTGGTCTGAGCCGTATTAAAGTCCGTGAAGCCGCTATGCGCGGTGAAATCCCGGGCCTTAAAAAGGCTAGTTGGTAATTGTCACCATATTGAATCACGGGAGTAAAGACAGATGAGCATGCAAGATCCCATCGCGGATATGCTGACCCGTATCCGTAACGGTCGGGCCGCGAATAAAGTTGCGGTCACCATGCCTTCCTCCAAGCTGAAAGTGGCGATTGCCAAAGTGCTGAAGGAAGAAGGTTATATTGAAGATTTTAAAATTGAAGGCGACATCAAGCCAGAATTGGAACTGACTTTACGTTATTTCCAAGGTAAGGCTGTCGTAGAAAGCATCCAGCGTGTAAGCCGCCCAAGTCTGCGCATCTATAAGAAAAAAGATGAGCTGCCACAAGTTATGGCTGGCTTAGGTATCGCTGTTGTTTCTACCTCTAAAGGTGTCATGACTGATCGTGCAGCTCGCCAAGCTGGTCTTGGTGGCGAGATTCTCTGCTACGTAGCTTAATTCGGGAGGAAAGAATGTCTCGTGTGGCAAAAGCACCCGTCGTCATTCCTGCCGGCGTAGAGGTAAAACTCAACGGTCAGGTTATTTCGATCAAGGGTAAAAACGGCGAGCTTACTCGTACTATCCATAATGCAGTTGAAGTTAAACATGAAGATGGCCACTTAACTTTCGCTCCGCGCGAAGGTTTTGCTGATGCATGGGCACAAGCGGGTACTTCTCGCTCACTGCTGAATGCAATGGTTATCGGTGTTACCGAAGGCTTCACCAAAAAACTTCAACTGGTCGGTGTTGGTTACCGTGCAGCAATCAAAGGCAACGCAGTAAGCTTGTCTTTAGGTTTCTCGCATCCGGTTGAACACGCACTGCCAGCAGGCATTACTGCTGAATGTCCAACACAAACTGAAATCGTACTGAAAGGTGCGGATAAGCAAGTGATTGGTCAAGTTGCAGCAGAACTGCGTGCTTACCGTCGTCCTGAGCCTTATAAAGGCAAAGGTGTTCGTTACGCCGATGAAATCGTGCGTACTAAAGAGGCTAAGAAGAAGTAAGGTAACACTATGGATAAGAAAGCAGCTCGTATCCGTCGTGCGACCCGCGCACGCCGCAAGATCCAAGAGTTGGGTGCGACTCGCCTGGTGGTACATCGTACTCCACGCCATATTTATGCGCAGGTTATTGCACCTAACGGTTCTGAAACATTGGTTGCCGCTTCTACTACAGAAAAAGCTATCAATGAGCAAGTGAAATTCACTGGAAACAAAGATGCAGCAGCAGCAGTTGGTAAATTAATTGCTGAGCGTGCACTGGAAAAAGGCATCACTGTTGTTGCTTTTGACCGTTCTGGTTTCCAATATCATGGTAGAGTCCAGGCACTGGCAGATGCTGCCCGTGAAGCTGGCCTTCAGTTCTAAGGTAGAGGTGTAAGATGTCTCACATCGAAAAACAAGCTGGCGAACTGCAGGAAAAGCTGATCGCGGTAAACCGCGTAGCTAAAACCGTTAAAGGTGGCCGTATTTTCAGCTTTACCGCACTGACTGTAGTTGGTGATGGTAACGGTCGCGTTGGTTTTGGTTACGGCAAAGCGCGCGAAGTTCCGGCAGCAATCCAGAAAGCGATGGAAAAAGCCCGTCGCAGTATGAAAACCGTTGCTCTAAACAACGGCACATTATTCCACCCAGTGAAAGGTACACACACCGGTTCTCGCGTGTTTATGCAACCTGCTCACGAAGGTACCGGTATTATTGCCGGTGGTGCAATGCGTGCTGTTTTAGAGGTAGCTGGAGTTCGCAACGTACTGGCTAAAACCTATGGTTCCACTAACCCAATCAACGTGGTTCGTGCAACACTGGATGCTTTAGACAGCATGAAGTCTCCAGAAATGGTCGCAGCTAAGCGTGGAAAATCCGTCGAAGAAATTCTGGGGTAATCAGCCATGGCTAAGACTATTAAAATTACACAAGTTCGCAGTTCAATCGGTCGTCTGCCGAAACACAAGGCAACACTGGTCGGTTTAGGTCTGCGTCGCATTGGTCATACAGTAGAGCGCGAGGATACTCCTGCTGTTCGTGGTATGATCAACTTGGTTTCCTACATGGTTAAAGTTGAGGAGTAAGAGATGCGTTTAAATACTCTGTCTCCGGCTGAAGGTGCCAAGCACGCGCCTAAACGCGTAGGTCGTGGTATCGGTTCTGGTCTGGGTAAAACCGGCGGTCGTGGTCACAAAGGTCAGAAGTCTCGTTCTGGCGGTGGCGTACGTCGTGGTTTCGAAGGTGGCCAGATGCCTTTATACCGTCGTTTACCGAAATTCGGTTTCACTTCACGTAAAGCAATGATCACTGCGGAAATCCGTCTGTCTGATTTTGCTTCTGTTGAAGGCGATGTTATTGATCTGAACGCACTGAAAGCCGCGAACGTTATTGACATCCAGATTGAATACGCAAAAGTTATTCTGTCTGGCGAAGTGAATCGTGCAGTTACTGTACGTGGCCTTCGTGTTACTAAAGGTGCTCGCGCTGCAATCGAAGCTGCCGGCGGTAAAATTGAGGAATAAGTGACAGATGGCTAAACAACCAGGATTAGATTTCCAAAGTGCCAAAGGTGGAGCTGGCGAACTAAAACGCAGACTTTTGTTTGTTATTGGGGCGCTAATTGTTTTCCGAATTGGTTCTTTTATTCCAATCCCTGGTATTGATGCCACTGTGCTTGCCAAATTGCTCGAACAGCAACAAGGCACCATCATTGAAATGTTTAACATGTTCTCTGGTGGTGCTCTTAGCCGTGCTTCTATCTTTGCTCTGGGTATCATGCCGTATATTTCGGCATCGATCATTGTCCAGTTATTATCTGTGGTTAACCCACGATTAGCAGAGATCAAGAAGGAAGGAGAAGCAGGTCGTCGGAAGATAAGCCAATATACTCGCTGGGGTACTCTGGTATTAGCAATATTCCAATCTATTGGTATTGCAATGGGTCTACCGAATATGCCAGGGATGCAGGGATTAGTTCTTGATCCAGGCCTCCCATTCTACTTCACGGCAGTTGTTAGCTTAGTCACAGGAACTATGTTCCTTATGTGGTTAGGTGAGCAGATAACTGAAAGAGGTATCAGTAACGGTATTTCAATTATTATCTTCGCTGGTATCGTTGCGGGTCTCCCGCCGGCTATTGGCCATACCATCGAGCAAGCTCGGCAAGGCGATCTGCACTTCCTCCTGTTGCTGTTGGTTGCGGTATTAGTATTCGCGGTAACTTTCTTTGTAGTGTTTATGGAACGTGGTCAACGTCGTATCGTCGTAAACTACGCTAAACGCCAACAAGGACGCCGTGTCTACGCTGCACAAAGTACACATTTACCGTTAAAAGTGAATATGGCGGGTGTAATTCCTGCAATTTTTGCTTCCAGTATCATACTATTCCCGGGTACAATAGCGTCTTGGTTTGGTGATGGAACTGGCTGGGACTGGCTGACTACAGTATCTATGTACTTACAGCCTGGACAACCGTTATATGTGTTGCTTTATGCCTCTGCGATCATCTTCTTCTGTTTCTTCTATACTGCGTTGGTTTTCAACCCAAGAGAAACAGCAGATAACCTGAAGAAGTCCGGTGCATTTGTACCAGGAATTCGTCCGGGAGAGCAAACGGCCAAGTACATCGATAAGGTAATGACACGATTAACATTAATCGGTGCTCTTTATATTACCTTTATCTGCCTAATCCCGGAGTTCATGCGTGACGCAATGAAAGTACCTTTTTACTTTGGTGGTACTTCCCTCTTAATCGTGGTTGTCGTTATCATGGACTTTATGGCTCAAGTGCAAACTCTGATGATGTCAAGTCAGTATGAGTCTGCATTGAAGAAAGCAAATCTAAAAGGTAAATAATCACGCGAGTGATTATGGTTTGCTTAGAAGTTACGGAGAGTAAAAATGAAAGTTCGTGCTTCCGTCAAGAAATTATGCCGTAACTGCAAAATTATCCGTCGCAATGGTAGCGTTCGTGTGATTTGCAGTGTTGAGCCAAGACATAAACAACGTCAAGGCTAAGAAAAAGCATTTTTTTCTTGCAAAGTTGGGTTGAGCTGGCTAAATTAGCCAGCCAATCTTTTTTATCTAAGATACATTATTGTTTGAGTATCCTGAAAACGGGCTTTTCAGCACAGTAATGTATATTTTAACTTAGGAGTGCATAGTGGCCCGTATAGCAGGCATTAACATTCCTGATCATAAACATACCGTAATCGCTTTAACATCGATTTTCGGCATCGGCAAAACTCGTTCACAGGCTATCTGTGAAGCAACTGGTATTGCTGAAAATGTTAAGATCAGTGAGCTGTCTGAAGAACAAATCGACAAGCTGCGTGACGAAGTTGCTAAATACGTTGTAGAAGGTGACTTACGCCGTGAAATTACCCTGAGCATCAAGCGTCTGATGGACCTTGGATGTTACCGTGGTTTACGTCATCGTCGTGGTCTTCCTGTGCGCGGACAGCGTACTAAGACTAACGCTCGTACCCGCAAGGGTCCGCGTAAGCCGATCAAGAAATAAGTCGGGGTATTGAATAATGGCAAAGGCACCAGTTCGTGCACGTAAGCGTGTAAGAAAACAAGTCTCAGACGGTGTGGCTCATATCCATGCTTCTTTCAACAACACAATCGTTACCATTACTGACCGTCAGGGTAACGCATTAGGTTGGGCAACTGCCGGTGGTTCCGGTTTCCGTGGTTCTCGCAAATCCACTCCGTTCGCAGCTCAAGTTGCGGCAGAGCGTTGCGCAGAAGCTGTGAAAGAATACGGAATCAAAAACCTGGAAGTTATGGTTAAGGGACCGGGTCCGGGTCGCGAATCAACAATTCGTGCTCTGAACGCCGCTGGTTTCCGCATCACTAATATTACTGATGTGACTCCTATCCCTCATAACGGTTGTCGCCCACCGAAAAAACGTCGCGTTTAATACGTTTCGTTTTTTTTAGGACTGTTGGAGAAAGAAAATGGCTAGATATTTGGGTCCTAAGCTCAAGCTGAGCCGTCGCGAAGGAACAGACCTCTTCCTGAAGTCTGGTGTTCGCGCGATTGACACCAAGTGTAAATTAGAACAGGCACCTGGCCAGCACGGTGCGCGTAAACCGCGTCTGTCTGACTATGGTGTTCAGTTACGTGAAAAACAAAAAGTTCGTCGTATTTACGGTGTTCTGGAACGTCAATTCCGTAACTATTATAAAGAAGCAACTCGCCTGAAAGGCAACACAGGTGAAAACCTGCTGACCCTGCTGGAAGGTCGTTTAGATAACGTCGTTTATCGTATGGGCTTTGGCGCAACTCGCGCAGAAGCACGTCAAATGGTTAGCCACAAAGCTATCATGGTAAATGGTCGTGTAGTTAATATCGCTTCTTATCAGGTTTCCCCGAATGACGTTATCAGCGTTCGTGAGAAAGCTAAAAAACAGTCTCGTATCAAGGCTGCTTTAGAGCTGGCTGAACAGCGTGAGAAGCCAACTTGGCTGGAAGTTGATGCTGCTAAAATGGAAGGTGTGTTCAAGCGTATTCCTGAACGTACTGACTTGTCTGCGGACATTAACGAACACCTGATCGTCGAGCTTTACTCCAAGTAAAGCTTAGCACCAAAGAGAGGACACAATGCAGGGTTCTGTGACAGAGTTTCTAAAACCGCGCCTGGTAGATATCGAGCAAGTGAGTTCGACGCACGCTAAGGTGACCCTTGAGCCTTTAGAGCGCGGCTTTGGCCACACTCTAGGTAACGCACTGCGCCGTATTCTGCTTTCGTCTATGCCGGGTTGTGCGGTGACAGAGGTTGAGATTGATGGTGTACTGCATGAGTACAGCACCAAAGAAGGTGTACAGGAAGATATCCTGGAGATTCTCCTCAACCTGAAAGGGCTGGCGGTAAAAGTTCAGGGGAAAGATGAAGTTATTTTAACCTTGAATAAATCTGGCATTGGCCCTGTGACTGCAGCCGACATCATCCATGATGGTGATGTCGAAATCGTCAAGCCACAGCATGTGATCTGCCACCTCACTGACGAAAGCGCATCTGTAAATATGCGTATTAAAGTTCAGCGTGGTCGTGGTTATGTGCCGGCTTCTGCCCGAGTTCATTCGGAAGAAGATGAGCGCCCAATCGGTCGTCTGTTAGTCGATGCTTGCTATAGCCCTGTAGAGCGTATTGCCTACAATGTTGAAGCAGCTCGTGTTGAGCAGCGTACTGACTTGGATAAGTTAGTAATCGAAATGGAAACTAATGGTACAATCGATCCTGAAGAGGCGATTCGCCGTGCAGCTACCATCCTGGCTGAACAACTTGAAGCTTTTGTTGACCTACGTGATGTACGTCAGCCAGAAGTTAAAGAAGAGAAACCAGAATTCGATCCTATCTTACTGCGCCCAGTTGACGATCTGGAATTGACTGTCCGCTCTGCTAACTGCCTCAAAGCAGAAGCTATCCACTACATCGGTGATCTGGTACAGCGTACAGAAGTTGAGTTGCTCAAAACTCCGAACCTCGGTAAGAAATCTCTTACTGAAATTAAGGACGTCTTGGCATCTCGTGGTCTTTCTCTGGGCATGCGCTTAGAAAATTGGCCACCAGCAAGTATTGCTGATGATTAGGATCACAGGTTAAGGTTTTACTGAGAAGGATAAGGTCATGCGCCATCGTAAGAGTGGTCGTCAATTGAACCGCAACAGCAGCCACCGCCAAGCTATGTTCCGTAACATGGCAGGTTCTTTAGTTCGTCATGAAATCATCAAGACGACTCTGCCTAAAGCGAAAGAACTGCGTCGCGTCGTTGAGCCGCTGATTACTCTTGCCAAGACCGACAGCGTAGCTAATCGTCGTCTGGCATTCGCACGTACTCGTGATAACGAGATCGTTGCAAAACTATTTAATGAACTGGGACCTCGTTTCGCAGCTCGCGCAGGTGGTTACACTCGTATTCTTAAGTGTGGCTTCCGCGCAGGTGACAACGCTCCGATGGCTTACATCGAGCTTGTTGACCGTGCTGTTGAGTCTCAAGAAGCAGCTGCAGAGTAATCTGTAATTGCTTTCAAGAAAACCGGGTGTATTGCCCGGTTTTTTTGTACCTGCTATTCTAACCCTCCAAATTAATTCTTTTCCATCCTTGAATTTTTATTTTCTATCCATACTTATAGGCATAAGCAAATGAGCATGTATAAGATAGGTCAAATAGCTAAGTTGGCAGATGTTACACCAGATACGATCCGTTTTTATGAAAAACAGGGGTTGATGGGGCACAAAACGAGAACGGAAGGTGGCTACCGGTTGTTTACGGAGCAAGATTTACAGCGCCTACGTTTTATCCGTTATGCTAAGCAGCTAGGATTTACACTTGAAGCGATTACTGAGTTATTATCAATTCGTGTTGACCCCGAACATCACACTTGTCAGGAATCAAAAAATATTGTTGATATTAGACTGATTGAAGTGGAAAAGAAGATCCAAGAGCTGATCATCATGAGAGACTCATTGAAAACCTTGAGTTCAGCATGCTGTGGTGATGAGCATGCATCAACATACTGCTCTATCATGGAGATTTTGGAAAAAGGCGCATCAAAAATTTATTAATTTAAAACTGATTATGAAGGTAGATTATGAATAAGTATCAGCATAAGCGTGGTGAGATTAAAGATAATGCCATTGAGGCACTGTTGCATGACCCTCTATTTCGTCAGAGAGTTGAGAAAAATAAGAAAGGCAAAGGAAGCTATACAAGAAAAGGAAAAACCAATAAGGCAGATAACTGGGAGGCCAGTGGTAATCGGTTAATAAACTTATTACCACTGACCTTTTAGTTATTTTTTATTCTGTTCTTTCAGTAAGTCACGAATTTCAGACAGTAAAACTTCTTCTGTAGATGGTGCAGCAGGCTCTGCTGGTGCAGCTTCTTCTTTTTCACGACGAACTTTGTTCATTACTTTGATCGCCATAAAAATAGCAAATGCGACAATAACAAAATCAAAAACAGTTTGGATAAACATCCCATAATTCATTACGACGGCAGGTACACTTCCTTCCGCTTCTCGAAGTACAAGGCTGAATTGTTTAAAATCTACACCACCAATGATTAGTCCAAGTGGGGGCATGATCACATCGGCGACTAGCGAAGAAACAATTTTACCAAATGCGGCACCAATAATAATACCGACTGCCATATCCACAACGTTGCCCTTCATGGCAAATTCGCGGAACTCTTTTAAAAAACTCATGTACGACCCCTTCCCTTTATTTATTAACTAAATGACTAAACGTGTGGAACCACGTATCAAAATTATAGTATCTAGAATTATTAAGCTGCAAACCTTTACTATTTATTTTAGATAATTATAAAAAGAACGGACTTGGTTGGAACAGCTTTTCCACATCCGGCACATATTTTTTATCGGTAATAAACATAATGACATGGTCACCTTGCTCAATAATATGGTAATCGCTAGCAATGATGACTTCTTCCTCTCTTACGATGGCTCCAATAATTGTGCCTGGAGGGAGTTTAATTTCTGATATTTTTTTACCAACCACTTTTGATGTGTTCTCATCACCGTGGGCAATCGCTTCAATGGCCTCTGCGACTCCTCGGCGTAACGATGAGACACTGACAATATCCGCTTTTCTGACGTGACCAAGTAAAGCTGAAATAGTAGCTTGCTGTGGAGATACTGCAATATCAATAACACCACCTTGAACTAATTCAACATAGGCAGACCGTTGAATTAATACCATGGCTTTTTTGGCCCCCATTTTTTTTGCAAGCATAGCGGACATGATATTTGCTTCATCATCATTGGTAAGTGCAATAAACACATCCATTTGTTCAATGTGTTCTTCAGTCAGTAACTCTTGATCTGAGGCATCACCATAAAAAACAATCGTATCATGGAGCAACTCAGCGAGTTCAGTTGCTCTTTCCTGATTACGTTCAATCAGTTTAACGCTATAGTCTTTTTCCAATCGCTTAGCTAAACCAGCACCTACGTTACCACCACCCACAATCATTAAACGCTTGTATGGTTTTTCTAATCGCTGAAGCTCACTCATTACTGCTCTTATATGTTGAGTGGAGGCAACGAAGAAAACTTCATCACCTGCTTCAATAATAGTTGAACCTTGAGGACGAATCGGTCTATCTTGACGGAATATGGCGACAACTCGAGTATCAATATGTGGCATGTGCTCACGTAAGCTAGATAATGCATTGCCTACCAGAGAGCCCCCATAGTAGGCTTTTACCGCCACAATACTCACTTTACCTTCAGCGAAATTAACGACCTGTAAAGCCCCCGGATATTGGATAAGTTTATAGATATATTCAATAACCAGCTGTTCTGGTGATATCAGATAATCAATAGGGATTTGCTCTGCCAAAAAAAGCTTGTCCGCTTCGCGGATATATTCGGTTGCACGAATACGCGCGATTTTATTCGGTGTATTAAATAGGCTATAAGCAATTTGGCAAGCAACCATATTGGTTTCATCCGAGTTAGTCACTGCAACTAACATATCCGCATCTTCAGCTCCAGCATCTCTAAGAACTCGGGGATGAGATCCATGCCCATTAACTACGCGCAGATCAAACTGATCTTGTAGCTGGCGCAAGCGATCGGCATTGGTATCAACAACGGTAATATCGTTATTTTCATCCACTAAGTTTTCAGCGAGTGTCCCACCGACTTGCCCTGCACCTAGAATAATGATCTTCATAGCATCTTCCTATCTCAGAGTCTTTGTTAAATATTACTGTACGTGCTTGAGTAAGCGGGCGTAAAAGAAACCATCGCCCCCAGTTGCGCTTGGTAATATTTGTAAGCCTAATTCTGTACCATCATTCATACTTGCATCAGTATGTTTAGAGAGGAAATGCTGAATCTGCTGGCTATTTTCTTCAGGCATGATGGAGCATGTGGCATACACTAATGTGCCGCCAGGTTTTAAGTATGGCCATAGAGCCTCTAAGATTTGAGCCTGTAGCTGAGATAGCTCTTGAATATCTGAATCGCGCCTTAGCCATTTAATATCAGGGTGGCGCCTAATAACTCCCGTTGCAGAACACGGAGCATCCAGCAAAATACGATCAAATTGTTGATCTTTCGCCCACTCTTCAGGTTTCGTACCATCCCCTTGAATAACAATAGCTTGTTGCTTCAATCTTTGCAGATTTTCTTTCACTCGCTTGAGCCGTGATTCATCAATGTCTACAGCAAGAACATGGGCTTTAGGAGCTAGTTCTAAAATATGTGTTGTTTTTCCGCCCGGAGCGGCACATAAGTCGAGAATATTCTCGCCATTAACTGGAGAGAGTAATTCAGCACAGCCTTGCGCAGAAACATCTTGCACTGTAGACCAGCCATCTTCAAAACCAGGTAAACCAGTAACGGGAGCCGCTTCTTCTAAGCGAATTGCACTTGGATGGGATGGGTGCAAGTGTGCTGTAATTTCCGCTTGTTCGAGTAACTCTAAATATTGCGCGGCAGTATGATGTTGAGAATTAACTCTCAACCACATTGGCGGACGTTGATTATTGGCATCAACGATATTTTCCCAGTTATCAGGGTAGGCAGTTTGAATGCGTTTTAATAACCAACTAGGATGTAAATATTGGCTATTGTTATTTGTATTGCGCTCTTCTAACTGAACTTGCTGACGCTGAAAAGATCGTAGTACTCCATTTATTAGACCTTTCAATTGTGGGCGCTTTAATGCAACAGCACCATCCACGGTTTCTGCTAAAGCTGCATGTGCAGGGATGCGTGTATAGAGCAATTGATAGATCCCAACCATGATGAGGTAATGTAAAGTTCTTTGCTTACCTGTTAGCGGTTTTTCCATAAGCTGGCTAATAAACCATTCGAGCTTTGGTAGATAACGTAAAACACCGAAGCAAATTTCTTGCAGTAGTGCTTTATCTTTATCATTAATATTACGTTGAAGATCAGGTAAAACGGTACTTAACGATTGTCCGTTATCTAAAACCTGACTAATGGCGGTCGCAGCGATACTACGCAAATTATATTTGTTTTTCATAATTGAAAGAGAGTCTATTAGTTATTTAAGTAGCATTACCGGATTCTGCTCTTTCAGGTAATGCTACCAATATATTAGTCTAGCAATTGCTCAGGTATGAACCATTCGCGGCGGGAGTTAAGGATATCTTGCGCACTCATCGCTTTTTTACCAGGTGGCTGTAGCTGAGTAATATTTAATACCCCATTGCCAGTTGCAACACTGATACCTTTTTTATCGGCACTGATAATAGTACCTGGGCGCAGATTATGTGCTTGAGCGATGACTTCCGCTTGCCATACTTTGATTAATTGCTCTTGCACCATGAAATAACTCATTGGCCAAGGGTTAAAGGCACGAATACACCGTTCAATGTGTTCAGCAGGTAGTTGCCAATCAATTCGCGCTTCATCTTTAGATAATTTTTCAGCGTAATTGGCGAGTGAATCATCTTGTTTTTCTGGGGAACAATGGCCCGAAGAGAGTAAATCTACTGTATGAATGAGCGCTTTAGGCCCTGTCATCGCCAGCTTTTCATATAAAGTCGCACTCGTATCTTCAGCCGTAATCGGGCAAGTGGCTTTATATAACATATCTCCAGTATCAAGACCGGCATCCATCTGCATGATCGTGACACCAGTTTCATTGTCACCTGCCCAAATGGATCGTTGAATTGGAGCTGCGCCTCTCCAGCGTGGTAACAATGAACCATGAACATTCAAACAGCCTAAACGGGGAATATCCAAAACGGCTTGTGGCAGGATCAAACCATAAGCAACGACAATCATCAGATCAGCATTTTGATCTTTGATCCATTGTTGATTGTCTGGATCACGCAAAGTAACGGGCTGGAAAACAGGTATTCCATGTTCTTCCGCAAGGATTTTCACTGGGCTCGGTGTTAGCTTTTTGCCTCTGCCTGCAGGTTTATCGTGACGAGTTAATACACCAACAACGTTATGATTGGTTTCTAACAATGCAGCCAAATGTTTAGCTGCGAAATCAGGCGTACCTGCAAAAATAATTCTTAATGGTTCTGACACGATCCTTTCCCATTTATAGTAATAAAGACTAACTTATTATCAAATCAACGATTTTTAGCTTCTTTAGCTCTCAGTCTATCAAGTTTTTCTACTTTTTGGCGGATACGTTGGCGCTTCAACGGTGATAAGTAATCAACGAATAGTTTTCCAACTAAATGGTCCATTTCATGTTGAATACAGATAGCCAGTAGACCATCAGCTTCCAGTTCAAATGATGTACCGTTATAATCAAGAGCACGAACTTTCACTTTCTCCGCCCTTGGTACAAATCCTAGCTGTTCAGGGATTGATAGGCAGCCTTCTTCTATACCTGTTTCACCTTCTTTATTAAGAAGCTCAGGATTGATAAGTACAAGGCGCTCATTACGTGATTCAGAAACGTCAATAACAATGATGCGCTGGTGGATATCCACTTGCGTTGCTGCGAGCCCAATGCCTTCCTCGTCATACATCGTATCGAACATATCATCAATAATACGCTGGATAGATGCATCAACTTTTTCAACTGGTTTTGCAACGGTGCGAAGGCGCTCGTCTGGATAATGTAACACGTTTAAGACTGACATAAATTTTTCGAGTAGTTTCCAAAATTTGAAAGGTAATTACCGTCTATTCTAGACATTTATCAGTCATATTGACAGTATTGGTTATGATTTGTTCGTTTCCAAATGTGCTAACTTACTGTCAGGAAGACAAAATGAATGAACAGGAAATATGGCTAAGGCTTTCGCAAGTTAGCCGAGTTGGGATAAAAACAGCACCAAAGATAGTATCTCAATTAAAACAAATAGATAAAGTAAGTCATACAGTATTAAAAGCCTGTGGGCTGAATGAAATGCAACGATTGCAATTCCTAAATGTCCCTTTAAAGCGCATTGATTCAACTTTGAAATGGTTGGAAGTCAAAGAAAATCAATTAATTACATTTTTGGATGCGCAATATCCTTTTTTATTAAAGCAGATATATAACCCTCCTTTATTACTGTTTGTGTCGGGACGAAGTGAATTATTATCTGAAAAGCAAATTGCCATCATAGGAAGCCGGCAAGTTACTGCATATGGTAAGAAATGGACGGAAGCTTTTGTTCGAAAGTTTATAAATTACAAATTGACGATCACCAGTGGTTTGGCTCTCGGTATTGATGGTATCAGTCATAGAACTGCAATAGAAAACCAAGGAAAGACAGTCGCAGTATTAGGAAGTGGACTTTCCCATATTTATCCAAAACAACACTTTGATCTAGCAGAACGAATTAGGTCTGAAGGGGTATTAGTTTCAGAGTATTTTCCTGATACTCCTCCATTAGCAAAACAGTTTCCTCGAAGGAACCGTATCATTAGTGGGTTAAGCAAAGTGGTATTGGTTATCGAAGCGGGTATGAAAAGTGGATCATTGATTACAGCCCGATATGCAATTGAACAAAATCGAGATCTATTTACACTACCGGCACCATTAGGTAACTCAGCATTTAGTGGTAATCATTGGTTGATACAGCAAGGGGCATACCTGCTGGTAGAACCCGAGGACATATTATTACATCTAGAATGCTCACCAAATTGGATACAACCAGAATTGGAGATTGAAACCTCTGTGCAGCCAGAGTTAAATCTGACAGAAAGTCGGATTTTAGGTATGGTAGGGTACCAACCGATCCCTGCAGATATCATCGCGACTGAATTACAGTTACCTATCACGCAAGTAATTTCAGCCTTAACTGAACTGGAGATAGATGGTGCAGTTATATCTGTGGCTGGTGGATATCTCAGAGTAAACTAGTCGTTGAAGAAAAGAGTGGATTAAACAAAAACATGTCGAAGCAATTGCCTTTTGATACAGATAAAAATGAATACTGTCCTGAATGTAACTCTTTGCTGGTTATTCGAAACGGAGCTCATGGGCCTTTTTTAGCGTGCTCTGGTTACCCTCAATGTCATTATATTAAGCCATTAAGAGCTGTTGCTGAGACTCACATTGTCAAAGTATTGGAAGGTCAAAGCTGTCCTAAATGCGGATATGATTTGGTGTTAAAACAAGGGCGTTTTGGGATGTTTATTGGCTGTAGCCACTATCCTGAATGCGAACATACAGAGCTCATCGATAAACCGGATGAAACCAAGGTTCCTTGTCCTCAATGCCAAACAGGTAATTTACTACAAAGAAAATCCCGTTTTGGTAAAACTTTTTATGCTTGCGATAACTATCCTAACTGTCAGTTTATCCTGAATAATAAGCCTGTAGTGGGAAAATGTCAGTCTTGTGAATACCCATTACTTATGGAAAAAAAGGTTGGACAGGGAGTAAGATTGTTCTGTGCCAGCAAACGCTGCGGTCAGTTACAAGAAGAACTATGAGTTAAAACTATGCAAAATCAATCTACACCTGCAATTAAAAATATTATTGAAGCATTGAAACAACAACAAGTTATCGCTTATCCAACAGAAGCCGTTTTTGGCTTAGGATGTGACCCTGATAGTGAAGTTGCGGTAAATAAATTACTTGAATTGAAGCTGCGCCCTTGGGAAAAAGGGTTAATTTTGATTGCTGATAATTATGAACAGCTCAAAAATTATGTCGATGACAGCCAGCTAAACGAACAGCAGCGCCAAGCAATGTTTGCTACATGGCCGGGACCTGTCACCTGGGTGATCCCTGCAAAGAAAACGACACCAAAATGGTTGACGGGGCAATTTGACACTTTAGCTGTTCGTGTGACAAACCATGAATTAGTGAAAGCGCTTTGCAGGGAATATGGCAAGCCAATCGTATCAACGAGTGCAAATTTGAGTGGATTGGAACCATGTCGAACTACAGAAGAAGTAATCGTGCAGTTTAAAGACACAATTCCTGTTCTTGATGGTGTTGTTGGTGGAAGATTAAATCCATCAGAAATTCGTGATGCTATGACTGGGCAATTATATCGTAAAGGATAATGATTAATGGGAATGTTTGCAGTTTTTGGTAACCCGATTCAACACAGTAAATCACCTTCAATACATCAAATGTTTGCTAAGCAGACAGGCATTGATCTTGAATACCAGAAAATACTTGCTCCCGTAGAAGATTTCGAAGTCTATTTATCAGATTTTTTCGAAAAAGGCGGGCAGGGTGCAAACATTACATTGCCGTTTAAAGAAAGGGCTTTTCAATTCGTATCAGAGTTGACAGAAAGAGCTCAAATCTGTGGTGCCGTCAATACGATTAGAAAACTCGATAATCATCGCTTGTTGGGTGACAATACTGATGGTGTGGGATTGTTGCTTGATCTACAGCGTCTTGGGTTTGTGTCGCCTTCAAGCAAAATATTGGTTATTGGAGCTGGTGGCGCAACTCGTGGTGCTCTATTACCTCTACTTGAGTACGGCTGCGATATTACATTGACTAACCGAACCTTTATAAAAGCAGAATCTTTATCTCACCATTTTTCGGCTCTTGGAAAAATACAGAGTAGACCAATGGCACAGCTCATTTCAGCAGAATTTGATCTAATCATAAATGGTACTTCTTCTGGGGTGACTGGCGAGATCCCTAAAATCAGCCCTGAATTATTTTCTCAACAAACCGCATGCTATGACATGTTTTATCAACGAGGTTTAACACCTTTTTTGTTATTTGCTAAGCAACACCAAGTGAATAAGCTAGCTGATGGCTTAGGTATGCTGGTTGGGCAAGCTGCATTTGCCTTTAAACTTTGGCATGGGGTGGTACCAGAGATTGAGCCAGTATTAAAAGAGTTAAAAAAGGAACTTGAATAATGAATCAGGCGATTCAATTTCCAGATAGGGAAGTATGGGACTCGGCTATTAATAAGGTACGGTTCCCTGTTTTAGTCAATGGACTACTGTCAGAGTGCGTTATTTCACAAACCTTACTTATTAAACGATATGGTCAGAATGAAACACCATTGGCGCTTTTTCAACATTATCGTTGGGATATAGAAGAAGAGTTCGAGACCTTGATTGAACAAGGACTCGATAATGAGAATGGCTTCTATGAATTGCTGGACGATAAATAGTTATTTTTCCACTCAACATAATTATTAGCCGAATAACGTAAATGGCCAAGTTCAGCTTCGGTGAGCTTTCGTATCGCCTTGGCTGGGCTTCCCATATATAAGTAACCAGACTCCAATCTTTTTCCCTGAGTGACGAGGCTGTTAGCGCCGATCACAACATCATCTTCAATAATAGCTCCATCAATCACAATAGATCCCATGCCGACAAGAACACGATTACCTATCGTGCATCCGTGCAGCATGACTTTATGTCCAACAGTGACATCTTCTCCAATAATTAATGGATTTCCATCAGGATTGCTGGCGGATTTATGGGTGACATGTAGCACTGAGCCATCCTGAATATTTGTCCGTGCACCTATAGAGATATAATTTACATCACCACGTAGTACGGATAGTGGCCAGATGCTTACATCTTCGGCTAAGCGAACATCTCCAATGACGACAGAAGATGGGTCAATAAAAACATTTGCAGCGACAGAAGGGAAGGTTTCTAAATAATGTCTTAAAGATGTATTCATATTCGTAGCCATAAAACGTAGATGGATATAAAGGTAACTATAAGGAAGCTCTTAATTAAGAATCAAATAATTAAGAGAGGACAATATGAATAGAATTATACGGCAAAATAGCTGTTTTTATAATCATAGCGATAGTAAAAAAAGCATAATGATGAAATTATCTGCAAACGGTATTTTTTTTTAAAAAAAAAGGTTGTGTAATTTTTCGAGCTCCCTATAATGCGCATCCGTTGTCACGACAAACC
>NZ_WLUG01000073.1:0-40024 GCF_009706505.1 Providencia sp. wls1922
TGTCTAAAGAAAAATTTGAACGTTCAAAACCGCACGTTAACGTTGGTACAATCGGCCACGTTGACCATGGTAAAACTACCCTGACAGCAGCAATCACTACTGTTCTGGCGAAAACTTACGGCGGTAACGCTCGTGCATTCGACCAAATCGATAACGCACCAGAAGAAAAAGCGCGTGGTATCACCATTTCTACTTCTCACGTAGAATACGATACTCCAACTCGCCACTACGCACACGTAGACTGCCCAGGTCACGCCGACTATGTTAAAAACATGATCACTGGTGCTGCGCAGATGGACGGTGCAATTCTGGTTGTTGCTGCGACTGATGGCCCAATGCCACAAACTCGTGAGCACATCCTGTTAGGTCGCCAAGTAGGTGTTCCTTACATCATCGTTTTCCTGAACAAATGTGACATGGTAGACGACGAAGAACTGTTAGAATTAGTTGAAATGGAAGTTCGTGAACTTCTGTCTCAATACGATTTCCCAGGCGACGACACTCCAGTTGTTCGCGGTTCAGCACTGAAAGCGCTGGAAGGCAACCCAGAGTGGGAAGCGAAAATTGTTGAATTAGCAGGCTACCTGGATTCTTACATCCCAGAACCAGAGCGTGCAATTGACAAGCCATTCCTGCTGCCAATCGAAGACGTATTCTCAATCTCTGGTCGTGGTACAGTAGTAACAGGCCGTGTTGAGCGTGGTATCATCAAAGTTGGTGAAGAAGTTGAAATCGTTGGTATCCAAGCAACGGCTAAGACGACTTGTACTGGCGTTGAAATGTTCCGTAAACTGCTGGACGAAGGTCGTGCGGGTGAGAACGTTGGTGTTCTGCTGCGTGGTACTAAGCGTGAAGAAATTCAACGTGGTCAAGTACTGGCTAAACCAGGTTCAATCAAGCCACACACTCAATTCGAATCAGAAGTTTATATTCTGAGCAAAGATGAAGGTGGTCGTCATACTCCATTCTTCAAAGGCTACCGTCCACAGTTCTACTTCCGTACAACTGACGTAACCGGTACTATCGAACTGCCAGAAGGCGTAGAGATGGTAATGCCAGGCGACAACATCAACATGATCGTGACTCTGATTCACCCAATCGCGATGGATGATGGTTTACGTTTCGCAATCCGTGAAGGTGGTCGTACTGTAGGTGCGGGTGTTGTTGCAAAAATCATTGCATAATACCGCTCTTTCTGAATAAGAAAGAACCACTTTAGTAAAAAGGGCATCGACTGATGCCCTTTTTATACTCAAGTTTTTAAAATGTTAGCGTTTAAACCTAAGAACCTATCTCATCAATCGTTTTCATAATTATTGGTGAGATAGGCTCTGAAACAACGATTTACTGACTGTATTGAAAGCCCGATGCAGTTATATGAGATTTATTAAGGTTTTGCTCAGAAGTTATGGTATATTTTACCGCTGCCACGAAAAGAAATTTATTTTCGAAATAGGGTGGTGATTAAATTTACTGGGTATGCTGGCATATTCTATTGGTGTGCTCTGATTGCCATACTGCAAAGGTAAGGCAAGCGAGCTTTATACATACTTCATGGTAACAGGTTGAATTATGAGTGCGAATAGCGAAGCTCAAGGAAGTGGACGCAGTGCAGACATCTTCAAATGGGTAGTTGTCTGTGCCTTATTATTAGTTGCTATCGTAGGCAACTATTACTTCCGTCAATATAATCTCGCACTGCGTGCTTTTGCAGTTGTGGCTGTAGTAGCTATTGCTGGTGCTGTTGCTTTGTGGACCACAAAAGGTAAAGCAACTCTGGCGTTTGCGCGCGAAGCTCGCATCGAGGTGAAGAAAGTCATTTGGCCTACTCGCCAGGAAGCATTACAAACGACTTTGATTGTTGCTGCTGTAACGGCTGTAATGTCACTAATCCTGTGGGGATTAGATGGTATCCTAGTGCGTTTAGTTTCATTTATTACAAGCCTGAGGTTATTCTAAATGTCAGATTTACCTAAAAAACGCTGGTATGTCATTCAGGCATTCTCTGGTTTTGAAGGTCGCGTAGCACAGTCTCTGCGTGAACATATCAAATTACATAATATGGAAGAGTTGTTTGGCGATGTTATGGTTCCAACTGAAGAAGTTGTTGAGATCCGTAGCGGCCAGCGCCGTAAAAGTGAGCGCAAATTCTTCCCTGGTTACGTATTAGTTCAAATGGTCATGAATGATGACTCTTGGCACTTAGTGCGCAGTGTTCCGCGTGTAATGGGCTTTATCGGTGGGACTTCAGATCGTCCAGCACCAATTAGTGATAAAGAAGTTGATGCGATTATGAATCGCTTACAACAAGTGGGTGATAAGCCACGTCCTAAAACGCTATTTGAACCAGGTGAAATGGTTCGTGTTAGTGAAGGCCCATTCGCTGACTTCAACGGTGTTGTTGAAGAAATCGACTATGAAAAGAGCCGCTTAAAAGTCTCTGTTTCTATTTTTGGTCGTGCAACCCCAGTTGAGTTAGACTTCGGACAGGTAGAAAAAGCCTAACAATTCCGAATAGCAGACTTGCAAAAGGCGCGAAATTTTCATACAATTTCGCGCCTTTTGTTTTTTATGCTTGGCATCATACTGTGCAAACGGTGTTTTGCGGGGCGTTAATGTAACGGGGAGCCTTAATCCATTAAGGCGTTATTACCCAATTTGAGGAAATATTCATGGCTAAGAAAGTACAAGCCTACGTTAAGCTGCAAGTAGCAGCTGGTATGGCAAACCCAAGTCCACCGGTTGGTCCAGCACTGGGTCAGCAAGGTGTGAACATCATGGAATTCTGTAAAGCGTTCAACGCAAAAACAGACAGCCTGGAAAAAGGTTTACCAATTCCTGTTGTTATTACTGTTTATGCAGACCGTTCATTCACTTTCGTAACTAAAACTCCACCGGCAGCAGTTCTGCTGAAAAAAGCGGCTGGCGTTAAGTCTGGTTCTGGTAAGCCGAACAAAGACAAAGTTGGTAAAGTGACTTCTGCACAGGTTCGCGAAATCGCAGAAACTAAAGCTGCGGATATGACTGGTGCTGACGTTGACGCGATGATGCGTTCAATCGCTGGTACTGCTCGTTCCATGGGCCTGGTAGTGGAGGACTAATAGAATGGCTAAACTGACTAAGCGCATGCGCAATATCCGTGAGAAAGTTGATGTAACTAAACAGTATGACATCAATGAAGCCGTTGCTCTGCTGAAAGAATTAGCGACTGCTAAATTCGTTGAAAGCGTTGACGTAGCTATCAATCTTGGTATCGATGCTCGTAAATCTGACCAGAACGTTCGCGGTGCAACTGTACTGCCACACGGTACTGGCCGTTCAGTTCGCGTTGCTGTGTTCGCACAAGGCGCAAACGCTGAAGCTGCTAAAGCTGCTGGCGCTGAACTGGTTGGTATGGAAGATCTGGCTGATAAAATCAAAGCTGGTGAAATGAACTTTGACGTTGTTATTGCTTCTCCAGATGCAATGCGCGTTGTTGGCCAATTAGGTCAAGTTCTGGGCCCACGTGGTCTGATGCCAAACCCGAAAGTTGGTACTGTAACTCCTAACGTTGCTGAAGCAGTTAATAACGCTAAAGCTGGTCAGGTTCGTTACCGTAACGACAAAAACGGAATCATCCATACCACTATCGGTAAAGCTGATTTCGACGCTGACAAACTGAAAGAAAACTTAGAAGCACTGCTGATCGCGCTGAAAAAAGCAAAACCAGCTTCTGCTAAAGGTGTTTTCATCAAGAAAATCAGCCTGTCCACTACCATGGGCGCAGGTGTTGCTATCGACCAATCTGGTCTGTCAGCAGCAGTTTAATTCCGTTAGCATTTGCTAATCGGCAATTAGGCTTTACCTTTGCGTCAAATTTGTATAAAATTTGACGCCTCGAGTTTGTTGGGTATAGAAATATGCTCAACAAACCACAAATTTCGGTATGGAGTCTGGCCTTTCCAGACCCCGTCCAAGACCGCAGGTGTAGTTTATTAGTTACTAGTAGCTACTTAATTTACCTGCGTAGACGGTGACAGAGATACCTAGAATTTAATTCTGGATTTCTATTCTGCTCACCGTGTTTTAGCGCTCTTACATAATGTTGTGTTTGAGTGATGTGAGTCCCGGGTTTTCCCGGTTAATCCAGGAGCAAGAAGCTAATGGCACTAAATCTTCAAGACAAACAAGCGATTGTTGCTGAAGTCAGCGAAGTAGCCAAAGGCGCGCTTTCTGCAGTTGTTGCTGATTCACGCGGCGTAACTGTAGCAAAAATGACTGAACTGCGTAAAGCAGGTCGCGAAGCTGGCGTTTATATCCGTGTTGTTCGTAACACACTGATTCGCCGTGCTGTTGAAGGTACAGCTTATGATGTACTGAAAGACGCGTTTGTTGGTCCAACCTTAATTGCTTTCTCTAACGAACATCCGGGCGCTGGCGCTCGTCTGTTCAAAGAGTTCGCGAAAGCGAATCCAGCATTTGAGATTAAAGCTGCGGCCTTTGAAGGTGAGTTAATCCAAGCGAAAGATATCGATCGTCTGGCAACTCTCCCAACTTACGATGAAGCAATCGCACGCCTGATGGCAACCATGAAAGAAGCCGCTGCCGGCAAATTGGTTCGTACTCTGGCTGCTCTGCGCGATCAGAAAGAAGCTGCATAAGCCCTTTCCTTCGTTGCTTTTTAACGTATAAACTATTTCTGAATTTTAGGAACACTTGTTATGTCTATCACTAAAGACCAAATCCTTGATGCAGTTGCAGAAATGTCTGTAATGGACGTTGTTGAACTGATTACTATGATGGAAGAAAAATTCGGCGTTTCTGCTGCTGCAGCTGTTGCTGTTGCTGCGGGTCCAGCTGAAGCTGCTGAAGAAAAAACTGAATTCGACGTTGTTCTGGCATCTGTTGGTGCGAACAAAGTTGCAGTTATCAAAGCAGTTCGTGGCGCAACCGGTCTTGGCCTGAAAGAAGCTAAAGATATGGTAGAATCAGCTCCAGCAGTTATCAAAGAAGCTGCAAGCAAAGACGAAGCTGAAACTCTGAAAAAATCTCTTGAAGAAGCAGGCGCTTCTGTTGAACTTAAATAAGTTCAATTTCAAGAACGCAGCTTAAGTAATTAGGCTGATGGCTGGTGATTTTTTAATCACCAGCCTTTTTGCGCTGTAAAGCGTGATGGGTGTTAACAGCTTTTCACGCAGTTTTAATGTTAACAAACAACCCTCCAATACTTCTTTCTATTTGACGACTTAATATACTGTGTTCTGCGCTACGACCCGCTCGGGTAGCTCGGTAGCAACTGCAACGCAATGAAATGATTTAAGAGTAATAGAAATGGGTATTCAGGAAAGTATTCATTTTCCATTTCTTCAAAAAACGCGTTCCTGTTCTGCCCTTAATCCAAAGGCGAACGATTTGGGTCACTGATCAACGAGCTGAGGAAACCTATGGTTTACTCCTATACCGAGAAAAAACGTATTCGTAAGGATTTTGGTAAACGTCCACAAGTTTTGGATATACCTTATCTCCTTTCCATCCAACTTGACTCGTTCCAGAAGTTTATCGAGCAAGATCCTGATGGCCAGAATGGTCTGGAAGCTGCTTTCCGTTCCGTATTCCCAATTCAGAGCTACAGCGGTAATGCTGAGCTGCAATATGTCAGCTATCGTTTAGGTGAGCCTGTTTTTGACGTTAAAGAATGTCAAATTCGCGGCGTGACCTATTCTGCACCACTGCGTGTAAAACTGCGCCTGATCGTGTATGAGCGAGAAGCTCCAGAAGGCACCGTTAAAGACATCAAAGAACAAGAAGTCTACATGGGTGAAATTCCACTCATGACTGAAAACGGAACTTTTGTTATCAACGGTACTGAGCGTGTTATCGTTTCTCAGTTACACCGTAGTCCTGGTGTATTCTTCGATAGCGATAAAGGTAAAACTCACTCTTCAGGTAAAGTGCTGTATAACGCACGTATTATTCCTTACCGTGGTTCATGGCTTGATTTCGAATTCGATCCGAAAGATAACCTGTTTGTACGTATTGACCGTCGCCGTAAATTACCTGCGACCATTATTCTGCGTGCAATGGATTACAACACCGAAGAAATCTTAAATCTGTTCTTCGACAAAACTGTATTCCAAATCCGCGATAACAAACTGATGATGACGCTGGTTCCTGAGCGTCTGCGTGGTGAAACTGCTTCTTTCGATATCGAAGCAAACGGCAAAGTGTATGTTGAAAAAGGCCGTCGTATCACTGCTCGTCATATTCGTCAGTTAGAAAAAGAAGAAGTTAGCAACATCGAAGTTCCTGTTGAATACATCGCAGGTAAAGTTGTTGCAAGAGATTACATCGATGAGAGCACCGGTGAGCTGATTTGTGCAGCGAACATGGAACTGTCATTAGATATGTTGGCACGTCTGAGCCAGTCTGGTCACAAAACAATCGAAACATTGTTCACCAACGACTTAGACCACGGTGCTTATATCTCTGAAACCGTTCGCGTCGACCCAACGAACGATCGCTTAAGTGCACTGGTAGAAATCTACCGTATGATGCGCCCTGGTGAGCCGCCAACACGCGAAGCTGCAGAAAACCTGTTCGATAACTTGTTCTTCTCTGAAGACCGTTACGACTTGTCTGCTGTAGGTCGTATGAAGTTCAACCGTTCACTGAACCGCGATGAAATCGAAGGTTCTGGTATCCTGAGTGAAGAAGACATCATTGATGTTATGCGTAAACTCATCGATATCCGTAACGGTAAAGGCGAAGTCGATGATATTGACCACTTAGGTAACCGTCGTATTCGTTCCGTTGGCGAAATGGCTGAGAACCAATTCCGTGTAGGTCTGGTTCGTGTTGAGCGTGCAGTGAAAGAGCGTCTTTCTCTGGGTGACCTCGATGCATTAATGCCACAGGATATGATCAACGCTAAGCCAATTTCAGCAGCAGTTAAAGAGTTCTTTGGTTCCAGCCAGCTGTCTCAATTTATGGACCAGAACAACCCACTGTCTGAAATTACGCATAAACGTCGTATCTCTGCATTAGGCCCAGGTGGTCTGACTCGTGAACGCGCAGGCTTCGAAGTACGTGACGTACACCCAACTCACTATGGTCGTGTTTGTCCAATCGAAACCCCTGAAGGTCCGAACATCGGTCTGATCAACTCATTATCTGTTTATGCACAGACCAATGAGTACGGTTTCTTAGAAACTCCATACCGTTTAGTCCGTGATGGCATCGTAACTGATGAAATCCATTACTTGTCTGCAATCGAAGAAGGTAACTTCATCATTGCTCAGGCTAACACCGTATTAAGCGACGATGGCCGTTTCATCGAAGAATTAGTTACTTGCCGTAACAAAGGCGAGTCAAGCTTATTCAGCCGTGAACAAGTTGAATATATGGACGTTTCGACTCAACAGGTTGTTTCTGTTGGTGCGTCACTGATCCCATTCCTTGAACACGATGACGCCAACCGTGCATTGATGGGTGCGAACATGCAACGTCAAGCGGTTCCTACTTTACGTGCTGACAAACCATTAGTTGGTACAGGTATGGAACGTGCAGTAGCGGTTGACTCCGGTGTTACTGCTGTTGCAAGACGTGGTGGTTTAGTTCAATACGTTGATGCTTCTCGTATCGTTATCAAAGTTAACGAAGATGAGATGTATCCGGGCGAAGCTGGAATCGATATCTATAACCTGACTAAATATACTCGTTCTAACCAGAACACCTGTATTAACCAGATGCCTTGCGTATCTTTAGGTGAACCAGTTGAACGTGGTGATGTGTTAGCGGATGGTCCTTCAACAGACCTCGGCGAATTAGCACTGGGTCAAAACATGCGCGTGGCATTCATGCCATGGAATGGTTATAACTTCGAAGACTCCATCTTAGTTTCTGAGCGTGTTGTTCAAGAAGACCGTTTCACAACTATTCACATTCAGGAACTCTCTTGTGTGTCTCGTGACACCAAATTAGGGCCTGAAGAGATCACTGCGGATATTCCAAACGTTGGTGAAGCAGCACTGTCTAAACTTGATGAATCCGGTATCGTTTATATCGGTGCAGAAGTGAAAGGCGGAGACATTCTGGTTGGTAAAGTCACTCCTAAAGGTGAAACCCAATTAACGCCAGAAGAAAAACTGCTGCGTGCTATCTTCGGTGAAAAAGCTTCAGACGTTAAAGACTCTTCTTTACGTATTCCTAACGGTGTATCAGGTACGGTTATCGACGTACAAGTATTTACCCGTGATGGCGTAGAGAAAGACAAACGTGCTCTGGAAATCGAAGAAACTCAGTTACGTGATGCGAAGAAAGACTTAACAGAAGAGCTGCGTATTTTTGAATCCGCACTGTTCTCTCGTATCCGTTCTGTACTGATCAGCGGTGGTATTGAAGCTGATAAACTGGACAAACTGCCTCGTGACCGTTGGTTAGAATTAGCATTAGCTGATGAAGAGAAACAAAACCAGTTAGAGCAATTAGCTGAACAGTACGACGAACTGAAATCTGAGTTCGCTAAGAAACTGGAAGCAAAACGTCGCAAGATCACTCAAGGTGATGACCTTGCACCGGGCGTACTGAAAATTGTTAAGGTTTATCTGGCAGTTAAACGTCAGATTCAACCGGGTGATAAAATGGCGGGTCGCCATGGTAACAAAGGTGTTATCTCAAAAATCAACCCAGTTGAAGACATGCCTTACGATGAAAACGGTAACCCAGTTGACATCGTTCTGAACCCGCTGGGCGTACCATCACGTATGAACATCGGTCAGATTCTGGAAACTCACTTAGGTATGGCTGCTAAAGGTATTGGTGAAAAAATCAATGCTATGCTTAAACAGCAGCAAGAAGTTGCCAAACTGCGTGAATTCATCCAGAAAGCTTACGATTTAGGTGATGATCCGCGTCAGAAAGTTGACTTAAATACTTTCTCTGATGAAGAAGTTATGCGTTTGGCAGAGAACCTGAGAAAAGGTATGCCAATTGCAACACCAGTGTTTGATGGTGCAAAAGAGAAAGAAATTAAAGAACTGCTGAAACTGGGCGGTCTGCCAACTTCAGGTCAGATTACATTGTTCGACGGTCGTACTGGCGAGAAATTTGAGCGTCAAGTAACCGTAGGTTACATGTACATGCTGAAACTGAACCACTTGGTTGACGATAAGATGCACGCCCGTTCAACTGGTTCTTACAGCTTGGTTACTCAGCAGCCGCTGGGTGGTAAAGCGCAGTTCGGTGGTCAGCGTTTCGGGGAGATGGAAGTGTGGGCACTGGAAGCATACGGTGCAGCCTATACTCTTCAAGAAATGCTTACAGTTAAATCGGATGACGTTAACGGCCGTACGAAGATGTATAAAAACATCGTCGATGGCAGCCATCAGATGGAACCTGGTATGCCGGAATCTTTCAACGTATTGCTGAAAGAAATTCGCTCACTGGGTATCAACATCGAGCTGGAAGACGAGTAATTCGTTCTGTGCCGGAAGGTTCGCCTTCCGGCCCGTGTAAGCACTGGGATTTGGGGAGAGTGGCTTCGAGCACTCACCTGACAGGTCTAACTCCGACAGGAGCCATTTTGTGAAAGACTTAATTAAGTTTCTGAAAGCGCAAACCAAGACCGAAGAGTTTGATGCGATCAAGATTGCTCTGGCATCACCTGACATGATCCGTTCATGGTCATTCGGTGAAGTTAAAAAGCCAGAAACCATTAACTACCGTACGTTCAAACCTGAGCGTGACGGTCTTTTCTGTGCGCGTATTTTCGGGCCAGTAAAAGACTACGAATGCCTGTGCGGTAAGTACAAGCGTTTAAAACACCGTGGTGTGATTTGTGAGAAGTGTGGCGTTGAAGTTACACAAACTAAAGTGCGTCGTGAGCGTATGGGTCATATTGAACTCGCGTCTCCAACTGCGCATATTTGGTTCTTAAAATCACTGCCATCCCGTATTGGTTTGCTGCTCGATATGCCACTGCGCGATATCGAACGCGTTCTGTATTTTGAATCTTATGTTGTTGTTGAAGGCGGAATGACTAGCCTTGAGCGCGCACAGATTCTGACAGAAGAGCAATACTTAGATGCGTTGGAAGAGTTCGGTGACGAATTTGACGCGAAAATGGGTGCGGAAGCAATCCAAGGTCTGCTGAAAAACCTCGATCTTGAGAACGAGTGTGAAACGCTGCGTGAAGAGTTAAACGAAACTAACTCAGAAACCAAGCGTAAAAAGCTGACTAAGCGTATCAAACTGTTAGAAGCGTTTATTCAATCTGGTAACAAACCAGAGTGGATGATCCTGAACGTTCTGCCAGTTCTGCCACCTGATCTGCGTCCATTAGTACCACTGGATGGTGGTCGTTTCGCTACATCGGATCTGAACGATCTGTATCGTCGCGTAATCAACCGTAACAACCGTCTGAAACGTCTTCTGGATCTGGCTGCGCCAGACATCATCGTACGTAACGAAAAACGTATGCTGCAAGAAGCGGTTGATGCTCTGTTAGATAACGGTCGTCGTGGTCGCGCAATCACTGGTTCTAACAAACGTCCTCTGAAATCTTTGGCAGATATGATCAAAGGTAAACAAGGTCGTTTCCGTCAGAACTTACTTGGTAAGCGTGTTGACTACTCAGGTCGTTCTGTAATCACCGTAGGTCCATACCTGCGTCTGCATCAGTGCGGTCTGCCTAAGAAAATGGCACTTGAGTTATTCAAACCATTTATCTACGGCAAATTAGAATTACGTGGTCTGGCAACAACCATTAAAGCTGCGAAGAAAATGGTTGAGCGCGAAGAAGCGGTTGTTTGGGATATCTTGGATGAAGTTATCCGCGAACACCCAGTGATGCTGAACCGTGCACCAACACTTCACCGTCTGGGTATCCAAGCGTTCGAACCAATTCTGATCGAAGGTAAAGCTATCCAATTGCACCCACTCGTTTGTGCGGCATATAACGCCGACTTCGATGGTGACCAAATGGCGGTACACGTTCCTCTGACTCTGGAAGCTCAGTTAGAAGCGCGTGCGTTGATGATGTCAACCAACAACATCCTGTCTCCGGCAAGTGGTGAGCCTATCATCGTTCCTTCTCAGGACGTTGTATTAGGTATCTACTACATGACGCGCGACTGCGTAAACGCGAAAGGCGAGGGCATGGTTTTAGCCGGTCCTAAAGAAGCTGAGCGTGTTTACCGTTCTGGCCATGCTTCACTGCATGCCCGCGTTAAAGTTCGTATCACTGAAGAAGTGAAAGACAGCGAAGGTAACATTACGATTAACACTGGTTTAGTTGATACCACTGTTGGCCGTGCAATTTTATGGATGATCGTACCGAAAGGTCTGCCTTACTCGCTGGTTAACCAAGCGTTAGGTAAGAAAGCTATCTCCAAAATGCTGAACACCTGTTACCGCGTACTGGGTCTGAAACCAACGGTTATTTTTGCTGACCAAATCATGTATACCGGTTTTGCCTATGCGGCACGTTCTGGTGCATCGGTTGGTATCGACGATATGGTTATTCCAGAGAAAAAAGCTGGGATCATCGCCGAAGCAGAAGCAGAAGTTGCAGAAATTCAGGAACAGTTCCAGTCTGGTCTGGTTACAGCAGGCGAACGTTACAACAAAGTTATCGATATCTGGGCAGCGGCAAACGAACGTGTTGCTAAAGCGATGATGGAAAACTTGTCTACTGAAGCAGTCATTAACCGTGACGGTGAAGAAGAACAACAAGTTTCTTTCAACAGTATCTTTATGATGGCCGACTCCGGTGCTCGTGGTTCTGCAGCGCAGATTCGTCAGCTGGCCGGTATGCGTGGTCTGATGGCTAAGCCAGATGGCTCAATCATCGAAACGCCAATCACGGCGAACTTCCGTGAAGGTCTGAACGTTCTCCAGTACTTTATTTCTACCCACGGTGCTCGTAAAGGTCTTGCGGATACCGCATTGAAAACTGCGAACTCCGGTTATCTGACTCGTCGTTTAGTTGACGTTGCTCAGGACTTGGTTGTCACTGAAGATGACTGTGGTACTCACGAAGGTATCCTGATGACTCCGGTTATCGAGGGTGGCGACGTTAAAGAACCACTGCGTGAACGTGTACTTGGACGTGTAACTGCAGAAGATATCCTGATCCCAGGTACTGCAGATATTCTGGTTCCACGTAATACACTGTTACACGAAAAACTGTGTGACCTGTTAGAAGCTAACTCTGTTGACAGCGTGAAAGTACGTTCCGTAGTAAGTTGTGAAACTGACTTCGGTGTGTGTGCTCACTGTTATGGTCGTGACCTTGCTCGTGGTCATATCATCAACAAAGGTGAAGCTATCGGTGTTATCGCGGCACAGTCAATCGGTGAGCCGGGTACACAGCTGACGATGCGTACGTTCCACATCGGTGGTGCGGCATCTCGTGCGGCAGCAGAATCAAGCATCCAAGTTCGTAACACAGGTACGTTGAAACTGTTCAACGCGAAATATGTTACTAACTCAGAAGGCAAGCTGGTAATTACTTCTCGTAATACAGAACTGCGTCTGATCGACGAATTCGGTCGTACTAAAGAGAGCTATAAAGTTCCTTACGGTGCGCACTTAACGAAGGGTGATGGTGCAGCAGTGATCGGCGGTGAAACCGTTGCAAACTGGGATCCACACACCATGCCAGTTGTCAGTGAAGTATCGGGTATCATCAGCTTCTCCGACATGCTTGAAGGTCTGTCAATGACTCGTCAAACTGATGAGTTAACTGGTTTATCTTCAATCGTTGTTATGGATACCGCTGAGCGTACCAGTGCTGGTAAAGACTTACGTCCTGCACTGCGTGTAGTCGATGCGAACGGTAAAGATGTTCTGATCCCTAACACAGACATGCCTGCTCAGTATTTCTTACCGGGTAACGCAATTGTTCAGTTAGATGATGGCATTGCAATCAACGTCGGTGATACTTTAGCGCGTATTCCACAAGAATCCGTAGGTACTAAAGATATCACGGGTGGTCTGCCACGCGTTGCTGACCTGTTCGAAGCTCGTCGTCCGAAAGAGCCTGCGATCCTGGCTGAAATCAGCGGTATTATCTCGTTTGGTAAAGAAACCAAAGGGAAACGCCGTCTGGTTATCACTCCATTAGATGGAAGTGAACCATACGAAGAGATGATCCCTAAATGGCGTCAGCTTAACGTATTCGAAGGTGAAATCGTTGAACGCGGTGACGTAGTTTCTGATGGTCCAGAGTCTCCACATGATATCCTGCGTCTGCGTGGTGTTCATGCTGTGACTCGTTACATCACGAACGAAGTTCAGGAAGTTTACCGCTTACAAGGCGTTAAGATTAACGATAAACACATCGAAGTTATCGTTCGTCAGATGCTGCGTAAAGTCACCATCGCGGATGCAGGAAGCTCTGAATTCCTCGAAGGTGAGCAAGTTGAGTACTCACGAGTTAAAGTTTCTAACCGTAAACTGGAAACTGAAGGTAAGATTCCAGCTAACTTTGAACGTGATCTGTTGGGTATTACTAAGGCATCTCTGGCAACAGAATCCTTCATCTCAGCGGCATCGTTCCAAGAAACAACTCGCGTACTGACAGAAGCAGCGGTAGCAGGTAAGCGTGATGAACTGCGCGGTCTGAAAGAGAACGTTATTGTTGGACGTCTGATCCCAGCAGGTACCGGTTTCGCGTACCACCAGGATCGTATCCGTCGTCGTCATCTGAGCGAAGCTGTGGAAGCTCCACAAGTTAGCGCAGATGAAGCAACAGCGAACTTAGCTGAACTGTTAAATGCAGGCTTCACCAGCGACAATCAGAACTAATTTCTGATTTACAAAATCGCTTAATAGAAACCGGTGTCGAAAGATGCCGGTTTTTTTTACCTACCCATTGCCAGCTATTCATCATTAAGGTAGCTCAGCGGCACAGGAATGCGGCGACTTTCTTGATTAGCCAGCCAATGTTCCATATCAAACAACCACCACTGATCAATAATAAGTTCATAAAAGCGTGAATGGCCGCCTTTTTGAAGTTGCTCAAGGGCAATAGAGGGCAACGTATTTTGAGCTTCATCGAAAAGTGAATGTTGATGAAATTCCCTATAAGCTTCTGCAGACTCATCAACCGATAATTCCCGTGCTGTTCCTATGAACTGAGCGCCGTCAAAACCGGCAGAATCAAACTCAGGTAAATGATAATTAAACAGCGTTCCACTTACTTGGGCGTGATGGCGAATATTTTGGGAATGCTGGCTTTGATGTGCGGAATACCAAAGAAATCGTAGAGGATTGAACAGAATTTTCGGCTCGACGGTGGTTGCCCACGGAATATTTTCGGGGCTGAGTGTAGCAAAAGTAACAAAACGGGTGGCGTGCAAAAGAATTAAACTGCGCTGCTTTAAACTCATGGGGTCTCCATTGTATGTATATAAGAAGAAAGCCCACTGTAGGGACTTTCGTGATTGGGTATCATGTTTTGAACTAATTTAAGGAATTGTTTTTGTTGCAGTGATAATGACAGTATGAGGACACTGAATATAATGAAACAGAGATGGGTCTTTTTCTAAAGATGAAGTTGAATGACAAAGCGTCGAGACATGGATGAACCCAGCATGTAAAAACGTATTCTCTAATGTTTGCATCGCATAATAGTAGGCGGTCAGTGTATAACGCTTTTGCCCTGTATAAAGTATCAAATCGACGCAGCTTCCATCATGCCGAGGTTTCGACTCAATTAATTGAAAACCATAAGGAAGATAATAATCGGGGTCGGCCGAAAAATCAGGAGATAGGGTTATTGCAATAATCTTACCTTGAGGGGTTAAGGTACGGTACATGCTTTTAAGTAGTGAGAGTAGATGTGTTTCATTGGTTGCATACGGAAGAACATAGATAGCGACCACAATATCAAATTGGTGATGAGTGAGGTCGTCTAATTCACTGAAATACTCAATATTTAATGGTTCTTTTATTTCATGCATTTGGGCGCTATTAATCATGCCAATTGAACTATCATACCCTACAACTTGCTGACATCTTTGGTTTGCTAACCAACGCGAAATCCCTCCTGCGCCACAACCATAATCCAGTATTTCTAGTGAACGAGTGTCACCTAACCAATTTTTTATCGTGGGTAATTCGAGTTCTTTTCGATATGGCCATTCCAAACTTTCATTATAGAGTTCGGCTAAATTATCAAATTTTTTCATTTTTTAGATAGTGTTCTAATTCGGTGTTAGTAAATGATTTACGTCATTATTAGAATAATTTTTGTATAACGAGATGCTTTTAATTGACTGTTTTCATGGTGATTAAGTATGTCAGTTAAAATTTTGAAGTAATATAGGTGAACAGTAACGCGATGAATATTACCTCATTTATTAGGGGGTAATAATAATTGAAACGCTCCTATGGAGAATTTATTGTTTTATTTTAAATCAATGTATTGTCTTCTTATCTTGCTTGGTAAAACATGAACAATAAAAATATTTAATTAATTTTATTTGTTAATATATTGATTTTTAATTGGATACTTTAATAAGTGTTAACGCATTGACATTTATTATTATGTCAATGCAAATACGAATAAATTAATAATACCGCCCTCGATTGAATCAATTAAGGGGTGATTAAATACGTTATAAAAGTATTATATAAATATATTATTCGAATATGAAAATCCAATAAATTAAATACTATGAAATTAACAGGAATATAAATATGGGTAAAAATACAGAAAGTAATGACATTGAAAATGATAATAAAATAACGTCTAACAGCATGATGCAAAATATGACTACGTTTGGGGCACCAAGTATTATGGTTAACCAAACTTCACAGCTGGTTACAGGAACGGGGGATATTGCCTTAGATTTGGTCGTGGTGATTGATACCAGCGGTTCCATGTCTGATGAATCTGCGGATCTTAGCCAACAAATTGACGCTGCTATTGAAAAAGCAGCAGCAAATTGTCCATCACATTTACGCGCCACATTCTTGGGGATACAAGGTGTTTGGACGGGAACTAAATTCGATCAATCGGTGAGTGATTATTTAATCTTAAAAGGAGTTAACGAAAGTAGCCTACAAGCACGTCCTCCATTTAAAGAAGCGGATGGTATTGACCATGCGGGGAACAAAGAAGATCTCTGCCGAGCCGTCATTGATGTAAGTCGATACTTTGACTGGCGTGATGGTGCTAGACGAGCCATTTTTGTCTTAGGTGATGAAGGCATGGAGGGCGGTGGTGGTCGACTTACCAGTGCGGCAATAGCCAAAAACAATGAAGCGATTGAAATTGCTCAACATGCTCATGTCAAAGTGTACACCTATCAAGGGACACCGGATGATGCGCCAACCAATCTTGACCGTTTCCCAAGCCTAGCTGATAGAGACAGAGTAACACAAGAATATGCCCGTTTAGCTGAGCAAACAGGTGGACGTTCTTATATCTACACCACGGGCATCGCCAATTTTGCTTTAGTCTTGCAAGAAATTCTTTGTGACAGCCTGATCCCGCCGACTATCCCAAATCCAGAGCGTTCGGACTGTGCGAATGTCTGTGACCAACTGCCGACTATCTTAGGAACAGTGAATACGCTAGCTGAAATTATCAATAAGGCGATAGATGCTTGCTGTGGTAACGAAAGTCATCATGGTCACCACTCGCATCATCATTCAGCTTGCCAGTGTCAAAAATAATAACAAACAGGCCTGCAATTGCAGGCCTAATACTATGAGAGTCAAACGAATATTTGTGAGAAAGCCTTTATAAATCGGGATTACTTGCTGGTATCTATGATAAAAAATGAATAAAGTACCTTGCTAATATGCCACTTACAACGTTAACCACAGCGTAGCAAAGGATAATATTTTGGCGCCTATCACCGAAGAAAAGCATGATGGACAAATCCTACTCGTCAGTAGCTCACGGCTAAATGATGAAACATCTATTATGTTTTATCGAATCGGAACAGATAAACCTGAATATGAAATTGAAATATATAGCCATGCTAGTCGTTCCAGCTCAGAAGATATTTTATGGCTAGATTATGATGCAGAGTATGGCTGTGGTGATGTCCACTCAGACACTTTTCTCAAAATAGATGATGGGGAAGAAGAGGGATTACCTTGTCACTGTTATTACAGCGGAGATAGCATTATTCTGCATGCACAGCTCCCGATTAGCACCCTTCACCTTATCCAGACATCGAATAGATTGCAATTAAGACTATCAATTTCAGGATTGACCACCAATCACGGTAATCACACAATATTGCTGTCCGACAAGATAATAAATGAGTGGAAACAGATTATTGTTCTTCAATAGAATAAGACCCTCAATGGATTCCATTGGGGTCTTATTTGTGGTGTGCAGATTAAACTCTATGGATATATCCCAGAGTACGATTTAATAGAAAATTCCAATAATTGCACAGTGCGCGACAAACCCGACCATCAACGGTATGGCGGTTCGTTTCACCACATCGAATGGTTGAAGTTTGGCACCACTGGATACGGCGATTATCACCCCCGAAACCGGAGACATACCACGCCCCATATGCGAAGCTTGCTGCATTGGTAGGATCATCGCAATCGGGTTAACCCCCATACTGTGTGCAATTTGTGGGATTAACTCCACGAATGCTAAGAATGGTGCGTTACCAGAACCCATAATAATAGCGGCGGCTAACGTGACTAATGCAAACACAATCGCCATCGCAAATGGTGGTAAACCGACGGATTCTGCGCCAAGGATTAATTGGTCGATGGCACCACTGACTTTGATCCCGTGAGCAAACACACCCGCAGCAACTAACAGTCCGACTACGTTACTAAACGCATGCCCCATCCCATTTAAGAAGGTTTGGAAACCATTACACACTTGCTTGAAGTTACGTACTCGCACGGTTTCTAGTACCATACAAATCGCCATAGCAATCAGTACGATGGTCACAACGTCGAGGTGAATTCCCTCAAAAAACAGGTTGGAAGAGCCGACTGCCATAATGATTGGTAGCATCGGTAAAATGGCATAGTAGCCGGGCACCGATTTGGCTGTTGCTTCTTTGTCATGGGACTGCACCGCTTTACCAATTTCAGGGACGAAACCTTGTTTACGGTCACAATGACGTTGCCAGAAAATATGGGTAATACCGACCACCAGCACCGTGGCTAATGCCGCAGGCCCTTGGTAGTAAAGTACATATTCAACGACTGACATATCAACGGCTTTCGCACCACGGATAGCATCAATCGCGGTTGGTGTATAAGCAACCCCAAGGGATGTTGCGATAACCCCAGCGGCAGATGCAGGGGAGAGTCCCAAACCAATCATAATTGGGAACATGGTCCCCATTAACAGTACAGCTAAGCCTGTCGCTGACGGAATCGCTAACTGCAAGATACTCGCTAACAAGAATGAGAAAAATAGTAGTACATAAGGCGAACGCATATTTTTCAGTGGTTTAGTTGCTACGCGTACTACCGCTTCGTTGGCACCGATGTGATCCATATAGTGAGCAAAACCCATTAGTGCCATGATCATCAAACCAAGATCAGCAGCACGGCTACTAAATAGGTCACGCATTACTTCAAACGGATCGAGCCAAGTAATGCCCGTGGTTGCGACGCTTTTCGGTAGGATAGGACCCCAGCCTAAGGCTAGGGTGAAAATCATCAACACTAAACCGGCAATTAACAGCACCGGTTCAGCTTTGTATCCCTTCAGAATAAAGCGTGCAACCAAAACAACGATAATTAGAACCGTTAGAATTGGGATCATGCTTTAGCTCCTGGCTTGAAACGTTCTGCTGTAATTTGTACCACTTGTTTTAAAACATCACTGGCGGCATACAGAGATTTCACTGGTAGATATTCATAAATCGAGTGGAAGTTATGAGCGCCAGTGAAAATGTTCGGGCAAGGAAGACCATTCTGTGAAAGTGCTGCACCATCATAGCCTCCACGCATAGGGATAACTTTTGGCGTGATCCCGCAAGCTTCATAAGCTGCGTGAGCAATATCGATTGGATAACGGTTTTCACCTTGTAAGCTGTTGTACACGTTTGAGTAACGGTCAGCTAAGGTACAGGTTACGCTTTCTGGTCCCCACAGGTCTTCACAATGACCCGCCAATTTTTTCAGGAATGCCATACGAGCGCGGTAGCCCTCTTCGGTAAAGTCACGCACATCCATTTTCAGAACAGTGCGAGCGCTGTTACCTGACATCTGCTTAACCCAGTAATAACCTTCACGGTTTTCAGTATATTCAGGCGCTTCGCCACCGGGCAGCATTGCGATAAATTTCTGCGCCATTAGCAGGGAATTCACCAGTTTGCCTTTAGCGGACATTGGGTGAGCTGACTTACCTGTAAAGACGATTTCAACATCCCCCGCATTCCAGTTTTCATACACCAGCTCGCCAATACCACAGCAGTCTAGGGTGTAGGCAAAATCTGCACCAAACTCTTTTACATCAAACACTTTCGCGCCGCGTAGACCTTGTTCTTCATCAGGAACGAAGCCCACTTTGATATCCCCGTGTTTGATGTCTGGGTTTTGTTTAAAGTACTGCAACATATCCATAATCGAGGCGATAGCAGCTTTATCATCGGCACCTAATAGGCTGGTACCGTCGGTGACAATGATGTCATCACCAAGGTAATTTTCTAATTCTGGGAACTCACTTTTACGCAGGTAAATATTGAGTTCTTTATTCATGCAAATATCTTCGCCGTTATAAGGCAAAATTTGTGCTTTGGTGTCGTTAGTCTGCTCTGCGCTCGTATCTAAGTGACCAAAGAATGCCACCGTTGGCACTTTATAATCCAGGTTGGAAGGCAGTGTTGCGGTAACGATAGCTGTATCACGCAGTTTGATATCCTGTAAGCCTAAGCCTTCTAACTCTTGAACTAGCTGTTTGGCAAGAACGCGCTGGCCTTCAGAGGATGGCATGATGCCTGCGGCGCCTTTTTCCCTATTCGTGGTGGTGTTAATTTTTGTATAAGAAATAAAACGGTCAACAATATTCATTATTCTCATTCTCCAGCATCATCGTGATGCATTATTTTTATACTTTCATTATTGCAATGAAGATAAACATACTTCGTTGCAATATTCTTTTATCATGAATAATGCCAAAATAAATATCTGACCAGTTATTTTTTTGACTAAAGACACAGAGTGATTAAAAAAGAAGAATAGAAGTGGCAATATTTAATTATTAAATTAGAATGTGCATCACAAAATACCTGGTGGGAGATTTATTTATCTAATTGATATAAATGAGATATTTTTGGTTGCCTACCGCTGGTTATATTTAATACTAGATATTCATCTTTCCTAACTTAAATTGTTATTTAACGAAGATAATAACAATTTAAAATTCAGTTATACTATTATCATAATTTCATCGTAGTTTAAAAAACTATTAAAATATTTTTTAAATATTATTAATATTTTAATTCGGACTGATTGATGACGTATTCTTTTAGTTTTTGTGATCAGATTAATATTATTATTTAAAAATTAAACGTCGTATATTCTTAGTTCCATTTAATGGGAAATATTCTCTTCAATATTTCCCATTAAAAATGGAGCCATTAACGTCCTAAGTAGCCATCCCAATCTTTCCAAACAGGTTGTAGACCGGCTTGTACTAAGGCATGTGCGACTTGTGCTGCACTGCGGTTATCGTGGGGCGAGAACTGCTCTAACTCGGTTTTCGAATCCGCATAGCCTCCTGGTTGGGTTTTAGAGCCAGCACTGACGCTGTTAATCGCCAGTGGTACCACATGATCCCGAAAATAAGGGGATTCTCGGGTGGATAGCGACAATTCTACCGTTGGGGCAAGCAAGCGAAATGCACAGATTAACTGAACCAGCTCAGCATCCCCCATCAGCGAGGCGGGTTCGATTCCTCCCGCGCAAGGGCGCAAGCGTGGAAATGAAATAGAATAGCGGCTTTGCCAATAGTGTTGCTGCATATACAGAAGATGCTCTGCCACCATGTAACAATCCGTTCGCCAGCTACTGGAAAGCCCGATTAATGCCCCCAATCCAATTTTATCAACACCCGCTTGACCAAGGCGCTCTGGCGTTGCTAATCGCCAATGAAAATCCTGTTTTTTGCCTTTTAAATGATGAAGTTGATAAGTCGGCTCATGGTAGGTTTCTTGGTATACCATCACACCATCTAATCCTAAGGTTTTCAGCTCGCGATACTCTTCGGTTGATAAGGGCTGAACCTCCATCATAAGGGAACTGAAATAGGAGCGGATCACCGGGATATGGCGCCGAAAATAGTCCATTCCGACTTTGGTTTGATGTTCACCTGTTACCAAGAGCAAACTGTCAAAACCGATTTGGCGGATGGTTTCGCATTCACGGACAATTTCGGCATCGTCGAGGGTTTTGCGCTTAATGCGGTTGCTCATCGAAAACCCGCAATAGGTACAGTCATTGGCACATAAGTTGGAAAGGTACAAAGGAACATAAAATCCAACGGTATGGCCGAAGCGTTGACGCGTTAGGCGCTGCGCCTTTTGTGCCATCGGCTCGATGTAATGCCGCGCCGCAGGGGAAAGCAACGCCATAAAATCATCGAGAGTCAATGTATCACTCTGCAACGCTTGCTCTACATCCGAGGCGGTTTTGCTATTGATCTGTAATGTGAGGTTGTCCCAATCTAACTGTTCCCAACGCTCCCGAAAGCTTTCAATCATTGCAGCGCCTCCAAAAATTGAGTCAGAGGACTAGATGCCTCCGCTCTCTGTTTGGGTGCCGCAAGTCCACTTTGGCGAGCGAGTTGTGCAGCTTCGACCGCCATTTTAAAGGCTTGTGCCATTAATATGGGCTGTTTAGCCACGGCAATGGCGGTATTGACTAGCACCGCATCGGCGCCCATCTCAATAGCTTCGGCGGCATGGCTAGGTGCGCCAATTCCTGCATCCACCACTACTGGTACATTAGCCTGTTCGATGATGATTTGCAGCATCTCCTTAGTCACTAAGCCTTTATTGGTACCAATCGGCGCGCCCAGAGGCATCACGGCAGCGCAGCCCACTTCTTCCAGTCGCTTACATAGCACGGGATCCGCGCTGCAATAAGGCAACACCACAAATCCTTCTTTAACCAGTTGCTCTGCTGCGAGTAACGTTTCGATAGGGTCTGGCAATAAGTAACGGACATCGGGATGGATTTCGAGTTTTACCCAATGAGTGCCGAGGGCTTCACGAGCGAGACGCGCAGCAAAAATCGCTTCTTGGGCATTCTTGGCGCCGGAAGTATTGGGAAGCAATTTAACTCCTAACTCTTGAAGTGGCTGTAAAATACCATCATCTTGCCCACGTAAATTAACGCGTTTCATCGCCATGGTCACCAGCTGGCTGCCCGATGCTTGGATGGCTTGCTGCATTAATGTTGGATTGGCAAACTTGCCTGTTCCGGTAAATAAACGTGACTGAAAAGTGACATCAGCAATTTTTAACATCATTAACCCCCTGCGATAGCTTGAAACAGCAGAATGTTGTCTTGTTCATTCAAAAAATGACTTTCCCACTGGCTTTTAGGAATGATGACTTGGTTGATAGCCAGTGCTGAGCCGGATGTACTTTGCCCGAGTTGCGTTAATAGCTGGTGGACGGTAATGGGCGATTCAACCTCCATCGGCTGGTCATTGATTATGATATGCATGTGACCTCTCGGCAGACAGGGCAATGTTTTGAACGGGTCAGCTGCAAGGTATTCCATTGCTGCTGCTTTCCATCAAACAGGCGTAGTTTTCCACTTAACGGGGACGGTAATCCCACCAGCAATTTGATGGCTTCTAATGCTTGTAACGTCCCAATCACTCCTACCACCGGACCTAAAACCCCCGCCGTGCGGCAGTTACGTTGTGGTTCTTCTTGGTCGGGATACAAACAGGCGTAGCAGCCAGATTGAAAAGGAGGCTCAAGAACCATCAATTGCCCACCAAAGCCAACGGCACTGCCGCTGACGAGCGGGGTATTGCTAATGACGCACGCGGCATTGACCGCATGGCGAGTGGCCATGTTGTCACAGCAATCCAGCACCAAATCCACCTGTTCCACTAAGGGATGTAAGCTGTCCGCATCAAGCTTTTGTTGGAAAATGCGCGTCTTAGTATGGGGGTTAAGCTGCTTTAAACGCGCTGCGGCCAGCTGCGCTTTCGACTGGTTAATATCCTGCGTGTCATACAGCACTTGGCGCTGCAAGTTAGACACATGCAGGTCATCATGATCCGCTATCCATAATTCACCGACACCCGCTCCCGCGAGATACAAACTTGCAGGGGAGCCTAGTCCACCTAAACCGACAATCAGTACCTTGCTTTGTTTGAGTTTTTGTTGCCCTTCAGGGCTGACATCCTCAAGCAGTAATTGGCGGCTATAACGCATAAATTCGAGATCATTGAGCATGGTCGTTTTCCTTTAAGCGAGAGGTCGATTCAACCAGATCCAGCAATGTTCGCGTTGCACTTTGCCAGTCATCGGCTTGTGTGATGGCACTGACAACCGCTACACTGCCAACGCCAGTGGCGAGCACGGCAGGCACGCGTTCAATGGATATCCCGCCTATTGCCACTGTCGGATAGTCTGGCGTCTCCTCAACCATCTGTTTTAACGCTTCTAAACCTTGCGGAGAGGAAGGCATCTGCTTGGTTTGGGTTGGAAAGATATGCCCCAGTGCGATATAAGACGGACGCACGGTTTTGGCAATCGCGACTTCATCAGGATCGTGGGTGGAGATCCCCAGCCGTAGCTCCGCTTGGTGAATCGCTACTAGATCGGTAGTTTCCAGATCTTCTTGCCCTAAGTGTACGCCATAGGCACCCAGCTCTATGGCTAAACGCCAATAGTCATTAATAAATAATCGGGCATTATGCTGCTTACCAAGGGCTATTGCTTGCTGGATCTGTTCACGTACTTGGTGGTCTTGCTTGTCTTTGATGCGCAATTGCAAGGTGGAAACACCTGCAATTAGCAGGCGTTCAATCCATTCAACAGAATCCACAACCGGGTACAGACCGAGGCAGTGTTCGGTCGGTGGAAATGGGCTATTTGGGAGATTAAGCGTTTTGTTCATCACTCACGACCTCAGCAATCTCAGCCCCATGATAGAGTTCGCTACCGTGAGCACGGAAAGCTTCCGACATCTGCTCCATGCCTGCCTCTTTTTGTGCAGCATAATCACGAACTTCTTGGGAAATCTTCATGGAGCAGAATTTTGGTCCACACATAGAGCAGAAGTGGGCGATTTTCCCTGACGCTTGCGGTAAGGTTTCATCGTGATATTTACGCGCGGTTTCAGGGTCTAGGGCGAGGTTAAACTGGTCTTCCCAGCGGAACTCAAAACGCGCTTTGGACATGGCATTATCACGAATTTGCGCACCCGGATGACCTTTCGCGAGATCAGCGGCGTGGGCAGCAATCTTGTAGGTAATCAGCCCCTGTTTGACGTCTTCTTTGTTCGGTAAACCAAGGTGCTCTTTTGGCGTCACGTAGCACAGCATCGCACAACCAAACCAGCCGATCATTGCTGCGCCAATACCGGAAGTGAAGTGGTCATAGCCCGGTGCGATATCGGTGGTTAGGGGGCCTAACGTATAGAATGGGGCTTCGTGGCAGTGCTCTAGCTCTTCGGTCATATTGCGGCGGATCATCTGCATCGGCACATGCCCCGGTCCTTCAATCATCACCTGCACATCGTATTCCCATGCAATTTTGGTCAGCTCGCCTAAGGTATGCAGCTCTGAGAATTGGGCTTCATCGTTGGCATCTTGCACAGAACCCGGACGTAACCCATCACCAAGAGACAGGGAAACATCATAAGCAGCACAAATTTCGCAAATTTCACGGAAATGCTCATACAGGAAGTTTTCTTGGTGGTGGGATAAACACCATTTCGCCATGATAGAGCCGCCACGGGAGACTATGCCGGTCAGGCGCTTCGCCGTCATTGGTACGTAGCGCAGTAAAACGCCGGCATGGATAGTGAAGTAATCTACTCCTTGTTCGGCTTGCTCTAGCAGAGTATCGCGGAACATTTCCCACGTGAGGTTTTCAGCAACACCGTTCACTTTTTCGAGCGCTTGGTAGATAGGTACGGTACCAATTGGCACTGGGCTATTACGTAAAATCCATTCGCGGGTTTCGTGAATATAACGACCTGTGGATAAATCCATCACCGTATCTGCACCCCAGCGAGTAGACCAAATCAGTTTTTCCACCTCTTCTTCGATGGATGAAGTCACGGAGGAGTTACCGATATTGGCATTCACTTTCACTAAGAAATTGCGCCCGATAATCATCGGCTCAGATTCTGGATGGTTAATATTGGCAGGGATGATAGCGCGACCTGCCGCCACTTCTTGGCGTACAAATTCCGGCGTAATATTTTCTGGCAAAATAGCACCAAAGCTTTGCCCCGGATGTTGCTGCCTTAACACTTCACTGCGAATGCGTTCACGACCCATATTTTCACGGATGGCGATAAATTCCATTTCAGGGGTCACAATACCTTGACGAGCATAATGCAACTGAGTGACGCATTTGCCTGTTTGCGCTTTCAGTGGTGCAGGGCGGTGATTAAAACGTAAGTGATCTAAGCCCGCATCGGCTAAGCGCTGCTGGGTAAAGTCGGAGCTGAGATTTTCGACAGCAACAGTATCCGCGCGTTCACTGATCCACGGCGCACGGATTTTTTTCAATCCTTTGTGAACATTGAGTTCAGAGGCCGGGTCGCCGTAAGGACCTGAGGTGTCATAAACAGGGACGGCCTCGTTATCTTCAAATTTGGGATTATCTTTGTCTCCGCCGATAAGCGTTGGGGAGAGCTGGATTTCGCGCATGGGAACTTGGATATCATCCCGCGAGCCTTGCAGGTAGATACGTTCAGAGTTAGGGAATGAAACACCGGAAATGGTATTGATAAAGTCTTCTGCGGCATCACGCTGCTCTTTTCGAGAGCGTGCTGGTGCAGCTTTAGGGGAAATATCGGTACTCGGTATAACTGCATTATTAGCATTATTGGACATAGCAATTTCCTGACATCGTCACAGGCTATACGGCGTAAAGCGCCAATAGCGGGTTTATCGAAAGAAAGTTGCTTGTCTGGAGTTCGGAGGAGTAATGGTAAGGCGTTGCGGCTAGTTTTTCGCCAAATAAATAAGCGAAAATTGCGCTGAATGATTACTCTTGTTCCCTTCGCGGGTATTAACCCGATCAGGTTCCGCGGATCCCGAATTAACGGTCTCAGCCTGATGTTTGCACATGCTAGGCACTCCGACAAGAATTAATCAGTATAAAGTTTCCCCGTCATTCTTCAAGCGATAAGTGCGTTGGCTTCTCTCGGCTACCCTAATCACATACTTGTGTATGCTCCTAGGGATATCCTCGCTTGCCGCCTTCTTCTCACTCGAATAATTTAGGGGAAATCAGTGTATTGGGTAAAAATCCAAAACCTAGAAATTAAAAGTTAGAACTAGGTTGGTTACATAGGGTTTTACAAACTCCACGAATATTGCGGCCAGTGGTTTTCGTTGGCGGCTTGGAGAAGGCGCGGGTCGCCGTTGACGATAAATGTCTCATCGGCGAAATGACACATTGGTAGGTCATTGGCGGAATCGGTGTAGAAATAAATATACGCATCGGTGATTGGCTGGTGGGAAATCCACTGAGTTAAACGCTTAACTTTACCCTCTTTAAAGGTCGGGATACCGTCAACTTCGGTGGTGTAGCAGCCATTTGAACGCTTAATATCAATGCCCATCGTGACATCGGCGCCAAGGTGATCCGCGATCTTCTTCACGATAAAGGTAACCGTTGCGGAGATCACAATGATCGGGATCCCTTGAGATCGATATGAGGCGATAGTGCTTAATGCGCTAGGGTAAATGCGCGGAATGATAATGGTATCCACAAAATCATCTAACCACTCATCGACTTGCTCTGTCTTGATGCCAGCAAGGGTCTGCAAACTAAACTTTAAGTAAGTCACCATATCCAAATTGCCAGCGTTGTATTGCGCCATCATCTCTTTATCGGCTTCGACAAAACGCGGGTCGGTAATGATTTTCTTATCCCACAAATATTGCGTCCAAAGTACGCTACTATCGCCACGGATCAGGGTGTCATCGAGATCAAAAATCGCTAATTTGGTTTGTGTAGACGGGTTTTGCATGAGGTTCCTTTCGTTGACTAGCTCGTCGTTGATTAACTTAAAGCTCGAATTTCATTTTTATTAAACATTAACTCAAGGCGTGTGCCCGGCTCAAATAAACGCTCGGATGAGCGGTTGAGCAAGTCTACGGTCATATCCCCCGCAGGCGTGTTCACGCTATAGCGAATAATATTCCCTAAAAGCTGGTGGTCAAGGATCACGGCATCTACAGGGGCGGAAATATGGCTGCCATATTGGCGTCCGACTTCGCGAACATAAATGGACTCAGGGCGAATGGCGAGGGTGCCTTGTAAATTGACGCCCAACATCCCATTGGCTTTTTCTGCTTCCACCAGATTGTAATGCCCCATAAATCGAGCTACAAATTCAGTGGCAGGCTGAGTATAGATATTTTCCGCGGTATCGCTTTGGATAATCGAGCCTTTGTTCATTAAGAAGATGCGGTCAGACATAATCATTGCTTCGTCTTGGTCGTGGGTGACGAAAATGGTAGTGAGCTTCAGCTCTCGCTGGATTTCACGAATTTGCTGGCGTAAGTGCTTACGAATACGTGCATCAAGGGCGGATAACGGCTCATCGAGGAGTAAAATTTGCGGTTTCATCACCAATGCGCGGGCAAGGGCGACACGTTGGCGCTGACCACCCGAAAGCTGGTGCGGATATTGGTTCTCTTTTCCTTGTAATTCCACCATATCAATGACTTCTGCCACGGCTTTATCGCGCTCAGTGGCGGGCATCTTGCGCATTTTCAACCCAAACGCGATGTTTTCAGCCACGGTCATATTTGGGAAGAGAGCGTAGCTTTGAAACACCATGCCCACGCCGCGCTGTTGAGCTGGCTGCTGAGTGATATTCTGGCGGTTGATATACAGCTCCCCGCTGTCAGGCTGTTCAAGTCCCGCAATACAGCGCAGTAACGTGGATTTCCCACAGCCACTTGGCCCCAATAGCGTAATAAATTCCCCTTGTTCAATCGTAAACTGGATATCAGAGAATACTTGGTTCTGACCAAAGGATTTAGTTAGGTTTTCGGCAATGACGTAGCTCATCGTTCATCTCCCGCACGATTCAAGCGCGTTGCTAACCAAGTCAGCAGCAACGTAAATAAGAAGTAAGACATCACTAGCGCAGAGGTAAAGTGTCCGCTAGTTTGGCGCATATTAAACAGATAGATCTGCAAGGTTTCGAAACGGGTTCCCACTAAGATATTGGCGAATACGAACTCCCCCATTAAGAATGAGAAGGAAATCAGTAAAGAAACCAATAACCCTTTACGGATATTTGGCAGCACTATCATTAAAAAGGCTTTAAAGGTGCTGGCACCGAGTAAGTGAGCGGCATCCATTAAGTCATGCAGATTGATTCCTTGAAAGCTATTCGCCAGTGCGCGGTACATAAATGGCAATGTAATGGTGAAGTAGGTGCCAATTAAGATCCACGGGGTACCGACCAACATGAATGGCTCATCCGCAAAGATTTGCAGTAAACCGACTGAAGAGACCACGGGTGGGATCGCAAAAGGGAGAATAATCAGTAAATCCATCAACCCTTTGAGGTTTGGAAAGCGGTAAAAAACGGCAAAAGTCATGGGTAAAATCACGAGCACGCTGATCAGCAATGTGCCAAAGCAGATCAAGAGTGATCGTCCAAATGCCATTAGAAATCGTGGATCTTGCCATAGTTGTAGATACCATTTGATGGATAGGGCATCAGGCATAATCGTCGCACCCCATGAGCTCGAAATGGAGTAAATAAAGGTGGCGATAATCGGCAGCGCAAGAATGGCGGCAACGGTACCAAGAACCATTTTATGAAACAGTAAACTCGGTGCTTTTGGGCTACGAATATTAGGATTTAGCATGGTAGCTCCGCTTTAATAACCAGTGGTGAATGGCGGTGATAAACCCGAGGATCGCAATCAGAACAACGGATAGCGCGGCTGCCATATTTGGCTCTAAGAACAGGTCGCCAGAGACAAGGCTGGCAATGCGGATAGTCACTAGGTTGTAGTTACCACTGGTGAGTGCGTAAGTACTGGCATAAGCGCCAACGGCATTGGCAACCAAGATAATAAATGTGCCTAACAGTGCAGGAGAAATGACCGGAATACCCACTTTCAGCCAATAGGTTAACTTGCTGGCTCCCATAGTTTTTGCGGCATCTTCCCACTCAGGTTTGAGTGCATCGAATGCAGGGTAAAGCAGTAAAATACCGAGTGGGATTTGGAAGTAGATATACAGCAGCATCAAGCCGCTGGCGCTGTAGATATTAAAATCATCAATCCATCCCCACGCTTTAAGTTGCAGGGTAATGGCTCCGTTAAAACCTAAGATAATAATAAACGCGAAGGCTAACGGTACGCCGCTGAAGTTGCTCGCCATGGTGGTAAACGAAATCATGAAATTGCGCACTTTGCCTTGCATCTTATAGATAGAAAATGCCGTTACACAAGCGATAAGCAAACCAACAACGCTACAAATCAGCGATAGCCACAAAGTGTTTTGAAATGCTTGTAGATAGAAATCGTTGGTGAAGATCTCTACGTAATTCTCAAAAGACCATGCTTCTTCGTAGACAAAACTGTTGAAGAGTACCCAAATCATCGGGGCGATTTGAAACAGGCAAAACAGCACAATAAATGGCACGATTAACAGTGCGGCGTGCCAGTGAAAACGCACATTGGGCTTGTTAAACATGGTTAAGCCTCCCTCTTGTTGACGGGACTGGTCGTTGGCAGGGATATCCGCCATTAGCGACCTCCTGCCAGTAAATCATCACAGACAGTTTTGTTTGAGAATGGCACACCCAGTAGTTGGCAAACGGTGCCACAAATCGCTGTTTGTTCCATCGGAACGTCTGGGCTATGAGAGAATGCGCTGCCAATAGTCAACAGCGGAACCGTACACTCTTCCGGCAAAATACCACCGTGGCTACGGTCGTTATTCATCCCGTGGTCGCTGGTGATGATGATTTGGTAGCCTTGCTCTATCCACATCGGTAAGTAATGGGATAAATAAATGTCTGCTTTGCGAGCCGCATTGCGATATTGGGACGAATCAAAACCAAACTTGTGCCCCGCATCATCGATATTCATTGGGTGGATCAGCAAAAAATCGGGGTCGTGTTGGGTACGCAGGTATTCCGCATCCATAAACAGGTGGTCATCAGGGTAGTGGTCTGCTTGGTAGAAGCAACCATGCTGAATAGGCAGCTGCTTATCATGTGTAAATCGGTCACGATTCGCCTCAAATGGCGCGCGATTATACAACTCACTGACCCAATAATACGCTGCCGCTGCTGTCGTTTTTCCGGCTTGGTGAGCCAATGAAAAGATGCTATCGAAGTGAGAAAGTCGCACCACATCGTTGTTGACGATGCCACTTTGAACCGGAGGAATGCCCGTCAAAATGCATTCGTACAGCGGGCGAGACATGGATGGGAGCTCACACTCCATTTTATAAAGTGTTGCTCTATCGGCTTTGATAAGACCATTGAGATAGCCCATACATTGATGGGCTACTGAATAACTTAAACCGTCGAGAACAACAAGTATGACTTTTTCAGACATCAGACTGTTGATTCCTAATTGCGATTATTGCTGGTGAATTAATACTTGCTGCTGCCACATTTTCGGTAAGTTGCGTGATGACTTTTCCCAGCCTTGCGCATCTTTAATCGGGTGAACATTTTTGTATTGCTCATCTGGCAGTAATTTGGCTTGGATATCCGCAGGCAGTGTCAGGTATTGAGCACGAATTGGGCGCGCATAACCTTCTGCAAGGTTGATTTGCCCTTTATCACTGAAGATAAATTCGCGGGCTAATTTCGCGGCATTTGGGTTTTTAGCAAACTTATTGATGATAGTGGTATAGCCGGAGATAACGCTGCCATCGGATGGGATCACTACGATAAAGCGGTCGCGGTTGATTTGGTCACGGTAGTTCAGTGCGTTGAAGTCCCATAAAATGCCCACTTCCACTTCGCCTTTTTCGATGTTGGCAACGGTTGGGTCATTGACGGATAAACGTTTCTGTTTCGCTAATTCGCCAAAGAATTCAATGGCAGGCTTCAGGTTATTTTCATCACCACCACGTGCAAAAGCGGCTGCTAATACAGCGTTGTTGGCTTGTGCGGCAATGCCCACATCCCCAACGGTGACTTTATATTTTCCTTTAAGTAAATCATCCCAGCTTTTTGGTGCGTCTTTAACTAAGTCTTTATTGATCATAAACGCGATCGTGCCAGTGTAAGCTAATGCCCAGTGGCCGTCTTTATCTTTTGCCCAATCAGGCACTTGTGACCAAGTGGTCGGTTTGTACGGCTGAGTGACCCCTTTTTGTACTGCAACCGGACCAAATGACGCGCCGACATCACCGATATCTGCGGTAGCGTTATTTTTCTCAGCGGCAAATTTTGCAATTTCCTGCGCAGAGCTCATGTCCGTATCTTGATGCTTTAAACCGTATTCTGTCGATAAATCCTGCCATGTGCCTTTCCAGTTTGCCCATGTATCAGGCATCCCGACGCTATAAACTTGGCCTTCTTTCTTTGCAGCTTCGATAAGTTGTGTTAAATCGCTGTCAGCCGCAAATGCCATTTGAGAAGTGCTGAGTGACAGTAAAATTGCAGGTACGATAGCTTTCATCTTGTTTCTCTCTATAAGAGTCGCCGTATTGGTTAGTTGGCATGCTAATTATTCGAGATGACAATGAATTGACAGTTGTGTGACACTTTTTAGATGCTGTGACGTTTAAATGTCTAAAAAGTGTCAAAATAATGAAAGGGTAGTGACGAATCAAACGGTTGTATGACAATCTATAAAACAAGCGTATCTTTAACCGCAACTCAGCGTGCTGACATAGAGAAACAGAATGAATAAACACACATTAGCAGGAACCGAAAGCGGCTGGTGGTTTGTCTGCTTTGCGGGGCGGTTGTGGCTGCCCCAAGGTGATGTACCTAAAGGTGCTGCACAGCAATTTGGATTAACGGGGAAACTAGCCACTCCCATAGGTGAGTGGCAAGGGGAAATTGTCTGGCTGATTGCTGAAAAAATGCCATCAGATATGGCTTCCCCTCGCGTGGTCGCTTCCCAAGATGAAGGGCTATTTCGTTTAGCTGGACGGGGTGTACAACTCGCGGAATTTTATCGTTCTCATCGTTACTGTGGTTATTGCGGAACGGCGATGCGCCATAGTTCAACGGAATGGGCGTGTTTGTGCGACCACTGCCATGAACGTTATTATCCACAAATTGCCCCATGTATTATCGTTGGTATTCGCCGCGATGATCATATTTTGCTGGCACAACATCGTCGCCATTCACAAAATCCGCTGTTCACGGTGTTAGCAGGGTTTGTGGAAGTGGGGGAAACCTTAGAAGAGGCGGTGGCTCGCGAAGTGATGGAGGAGAGCCATATAAAAGTGCGCAATATTCGTTATGTCTCTTCCCAGCCTTGGCCATTCCCACACTCACTGATGATGGGCTTTTTAGCTGATTATGATAGTGGGGACATTCAAGTGGATCCTAAAGAGTTAGTGAGCGCTAACTGGTATCACTATAATGATCTGCCGCTGATCCCACCGGGAGATACGATTGCTCGGCGATTAATTGAAGATAGTGTGGTGTTATGTCGTCAATTTGATGAAGATAACCACTAATTGCGCTGGCGCTGATATTGTTTCCCTTTGCTGGTATAATATGGCGCCTTAGCCATTTGCGGCGGCCACAATAATAATGGAGTAAATAATGACTGAGTTGAAAAATGACCGCTATCTACGTGCGTTGCTACGTCAGCCTGTAGATGTGACCCCAGTATGGATGATGCGTCAAGCCGGGCGTTACCTACCAGAATACAAAGCGACCCGCGCAGAAGCTGGTGATTTTATTGCTTTATGCAAAAATACTGAGTTAGCGTGCGAAGTCACGTTACAGCCACTTCGTCGTTTTCCATTAGACGCCGCAATTTTATTCTCAGATATTCTGACCATCCCCGATGCAATGGGGCTGGGTCTTTATTTTGAAACAGGAGAAGGTCCTCGTTTTGAAAGACCAGTAGCAAGCGCTGCCGATGTTAAAAATATCCCAATTCCCGATCCAGAAATGGAACTGGGCTACGTGATGGACGCAGTTCGTGCCATCCGTAAAGCCTTAAATGGTGATGTACCACTGATTGGTTTCTCGGGTAGCCCGTGGACATTAGCGACCTATATGGTTGAAGGTGGTAGCAGCAAAGCGTTCACTAAAATCAAAAAAATGATGTATGAAGATCCAAATACGCTGCATTTACTGCTGGATAAGCTGGCAGATAGCGTGATTTTGTATCTGAATGCTCAAGTGCGCGCAGGCGCTCAATCCCTGATGATTTTCGATACGTGGGGCGGCGTGCTGACTAAGCGTGATTATCTGGAATTCTCCTTGCGCTACATGCACAAAATTGTTGATGGCTTAATTCGTGAAAATGACGGTCGTCGTGTGCCTGTGACCCTGTTTACCAAAGGTGGCGGGCAGTGGTTAGAAGAGATGGCGGCAACAGGCTGTGATGCGCTAGGTTTGGATTGGACGACCGAAATTGCGGATGCTCGTCGTCGCGTTGGTGACAAAGTTGCGCTGCAAGGCAATATGGATCCTTCAATGTTATATGCACCACCTGCGCGTATTGAACAAGAAGTGCAGCACATTTTAGCAGGCTTTGGTCAAGGTGAAGGGCATGTCTTCAATTTAGGTCATGGTATTCATCAAGATGTGGCGCCTGAACATGCGGGTGCGTTTGTGGACGCGGTTCACCGTTTCTCTCGTCAATATCATCAGTAGCCGCCAAGGCATAATCGAGGTAGAACTTGGTGTTTTATCTCGATTTGAACCTCTCAATGTGTGGTGTATTTACAGGATCTTGTAAGTACATCATTATCATCTATGATTAATCCTTATTAATAATGGTTCCGTGATGGCAATTGATACTCAGCAGTTGCGACAACAGCAGGTAGAGCTAGCTCAACAAGTCATTCTGAATGATGAATTTGTCCCGCCGCGTTTTATTGGTGGTGCGGATGTCGGTTTTGAGCAAGACGGTACCGTCACTCGCGCGGTGATTGTGGTGCTTTCATGGCCTGAGCTGCAATTGGTGGAATATCAAATAGCACGGATCCCAACTCAGTTACCCTATATACCCGGGTTGCTCTCGTTTCGTGAAGTCCCAGGGTTAATGGCTGCGTGGGAAAAAATCCAACAAAAGCCCGACTTAGTGCTGGTGGACGGTCAAGGTATTGCTCATCCGCGGCGTTTTGGTGTGGCTTGCCATTTCGGATTGTTGGCCGATGTCGCAACGATAGGGGTAGCAAAAAGCCGTTTATGTGGTGATGATGTTGAACTCAATGCTGAACCTGAAAGCGTCGAAATGTTGAAAGTGGCTCAAGAGCAATTAGGATGGGTTTATCGCAGTAAGAAACGCTGTAATCCTTTATATCTTTCTCCGGGTCACAAAGTCAGTTTTATTTCCTCGCTAGAGTGGGTAAAACGGTGTATTCAGGGGTATAGATTGCCAGAACCGACCCGTTTTGCTGATGGAATCGCTTCGAATCGCACATTTTTTAAGCGAATGAATGAGAAAATTGGCTAATTATCAGCAAAATATGTGGCATTGGCAGATTTTCAGGTAAACTGCGAAGTATTGAGATTGATGAGTCAGAAATTATGTTAAGAAATCCTATTCATTTGAGGTTAGAGAAACTAGAAAGCTGGCAGCATATGACCTTCATGGCATCCCTGTGCGAGAGAATGTATCCTAATTATCAAATGTTTTGCCAGCAAACTGAATTTGCTGATGCGAAGGTTTATCGTGCCATCCTTGATTTAGTTTGGGAAACCTTGGTTATCAAAGATAGCAAAGTCAATTTCGACAATCAGTTAGAGAAGTTAGAAGAAATTATTCCAGTCGCCGATGACTTCGATATGTACGGTGTTTATCCCGCTATCGACGCTTGTATTGCTTTAGGTGAACTCATTCATGCAAAACTGAGTGGTGAAACCCTTGAGCACGCAATCTTAGTCAGTGAAGCATCGATTCGTACTGTTGCTATGCTTGAAATGACCCAAGCAGGGCGTGAAATGACCGATGAAGAGCTAAAAGTGGTGCCTGCTGTGGAAGAAGAGTGGGACATTCAATGGGATATTTTCCGCTTATTAGCCGCTTGCGAAGAACGAGACTTAGAGTTAATTAAAGGATTAAAATCTGACCTCCGCGAAGCGGGTGTCAGCAATATCGGCATTACTGTCGCGTAAATTTTGCACTTTTAAGTGCGAAAACGTGACTTAAAGCAGTAATGCTGTGTACTAAGACTTCACATTTACCCCTACTCTGTTCTACATTTAGGGGCGAGAAGAAGTGGCTATCGGGGGCGTGTATCAGGGGCTGTCTATCTGGCATATCCGACGCACTCGATGCTTTGCAAACGATAAACACACTGTGTAAGGATAATTTATGAACAAGACTGAATTAGTTGATGCTATCGCAGAATCAGCAGATCTGACTAAAACTCAAGCTAAAGCAGCTTTAGAAGCAACTCTGAGCGCAATTTCAGATTCTCTGAAAAGCGGCGAAGCAGTACAACTGGTCGGTTTCGGTACTTTTAAAGTTAGCCACCGTGCAGCTCGTACCGGTCGTAACCCACAAACTAAAGCAGAAATCCAAATTCCTGCAACAACTGTACCAGCATTCTCTGCCGGTAAAGCACTGAAAGACGCTGTAAAATAAGTACATTGTCTACGAGAATTATCAGAGGGGGTATGAAGTTACCCCTTTTGTTTATTCGCCAAAGGTTGCTGGTGTTGGGAGCAGTCTCAATACTAAGCGCCTGTTCTTCTAATTCGCCTCGACTCCCTGAGTTTAGTGCCAGCGGATTTATTGCCGATGAAGGCGTAATCCGAATGTGGAGACTGAATGATGCGAAGAGTCAGCCGTTGGTCTTAATGGTGGTGTATAGCCCCTATAAAAGAACCGACACCTCCGTCAATTTCTTCGAATATCGTGATGGTAAATTGTGGCAGATCCGCAGCCAAGTCCTCAATCAAGGGGATAACAACATCACTGAACAACTGCGCTTTAGTAAAGATAATGAAATTGTGTTTATGCAGCGCGCGCAAAATAATATCAAAACCCCGCTTTCCTCTGATGAAATTAACCGCTGGCGTTTTGAAGCTGACCGTATCCTGAATATCAATACCGCGTTGATAGTGGGTGGTGTAGAACTACATCAAGGGTATTGGAAGCAAGGTAAAATCACCACTTGTGATGGTGAAAAGCGCGATGTTACTTTCGAACCGTATGCACAGAAATGGCTAGATGATAGAGCCAAAGTCTGGACGAAAGAGCTGAATTTGGCGTGGTTGGAGTCGCCAGAGGGCACTCAGCTTTTGATGGTGGCGGATACCAACTTCTGCAATTGGCAACCTAGTAAAGATTCTTTGTAGGTCACCGCTCGTCGTCTTTCGAACCACAGCTGTATTGCTACGTTCGTTCACCCTAGTCACATACTTATGTATGCTCCTAGAGATTCTCTCTCTTGCAGCTTTGCTGTGATTCGAAATACTTAGAGCCATTGGCGGTGTGAAGGTCAAAGGCAAAACAAGTTCAAAAAATAAAAAGATAGAAAGATAGAAAGATAGGCAATAAAAAAGCTGATAAAAGTTTCCTCTTATCAGCTTTGGGATTATTTGTTTCTATTACTTAATGCGGGCGATAGCGCGGTAGCCGATATCGTTGCGATAGAAGCTGTCGGACCAATTGATGGTTTTGGCAACTTCGTATGCTTTAGCTTGAGCTTTTGCGATGTCGTTACCTAATGCAGTGACACACAGAACGCGACCACCGGCAGTGACGACTTCGCCTGCTTGGTTGAGCTTGGTACCTGCGTGGAACACTTTGCTATCAGCGGCTTCTGACGTTGGTAGACCCGAAATTACATCGCCATTGCGATAATCACCTGGATATCCCCCTGCCGCAATCACGACGCCGAGCGCTGGACGTTCATCCCAAAGAGAATCTTTACCTGCGAGTTCGCCTTTAGCACCCGCTAAACACAGAGCGACTAAATCAGATTGTAAGCGCATCATAATTGGCTGAGTTTCTGGATCGCCAAAACGGCAGTTAAATTCGATGACTTTCGGGTTACCCGCTTTATCAATCATCAAACCTGCATATAAGAAACCTTGATAACGGTTCCCTTCTTGATCCATCCCTTTAACGGTTGGATAAATGACTTGCTCCATGACACGTTGATGAACCGTATCTGTCACCACTGGCGCAGGTGAATATGCACCCATACCGCCAGTGTTTAACCCAGTATCACCATCGCCAACACGTTTATGATCTTGGCTAGTTGCCATCGGAATGACATTCTCACCATCCACCATGACGATGAAACTCGCTTCTTCGCCATCAAGGAACTCTTCGATAACGATACGATGACCGGCATCACCGAATGCATTGCCAGCCAGCATATCATGGACGGCATCTTTGGCTTCTTGCAGCGTCATTGCCACAATCACGCCTTTACCAGCAGCCAAACCATCAGCCTTGATAACGATAGGTGCGCCAACTTTATCTAAATAAGCCAAAGCAGGCTCAATTTCAGTAAAGTTTTCATAAGCTGCGGTCGGAATCTTGTGACGAGCTAAGAAATCTTTGGTGAACGCTTTCGAGCCTTCTAACTGCGCAGCACCTTGAGTTGGTCCAAAAATGGTTAAACCAGCTTGTTTGAATGCATCGACCACACCGATAACTAATGGTGCTTCTGGACCTACGATGGTTAGACCGATTTGTTTGTCTTTGGCAAATTGCAGTAAGCCATCAATGTCAGTTGCTGAGATATCGACATTTTCCAGTGCAGGTTCCAGTGCAGTACCCGCGTTACCCGGCGCAACATACACTTTATCTGCTAATGGAGATTGTGCGGCTTTCCATGCTAAAGCGTGCTCGCGACCGCCACCACCAATAATCAGTATATTCATAGAAACCCCTAGCAATTAGTGACGGAAGTGACGCATGTTAGTAAAGATCATTGCGATGCCATGTTCATTGGCAGCGGCAATCACTTCATCATCACGAATAGATCCACCTGGTTGAATAACGCAAGTAACACCTACAGAAGCAGCAGCATCGATGCCATCACGGAATGGGAAGAATGCATCGGATGCCATTGCACAACCAGCAACTTCTAAACCTTCATCAGCAGCTTTGATCCCCGCAATCTTAGCAGAGTACACGCGGCTCATTTGTCCTGCACCAATACCGATGGTCATGTCGTTCTTCGAATAAACAATCGCATTTGATTTCACGAATTTCGCCACTTTCCAGCAGAACAGCGCATCTTTTAACTCACGTTCCGTAGGTTGGCGTGTGGTTACGACGCGTAAATCTTCCGCTTCGACCATACCTAAGTCACGATCTTGAACCAGTAAACCTCCATTCACGCGTTTGAAATCTAAACCTGCAACAGGTTTGCTCCACTCACCACATACTAGAACACGCACGTTTTGCTTGGTAGATAAGGAAGGTAACGCGTCTTCAGCAATAGAAGGGGCAATGATCACTTCAACAAATTGGCGTTCAATGATGGCTTCTGCGGTGGCTTTATCTAATTGACGGTTAAAAGCAATGATGCCGCCGAATGCAGAGGTTGGGTCAGTCTTGAATGCTTTATCATAAGCGGCATGGATATTGTCACCAATGGCAACACCACAAGGGTTAGCATGCTTAACAATAACACAAGCTGGCTCATCAAAGGATTTTACACATTCCAGAGCTGCATCGGTGTCTGCGATATTATTATAAGAAAGCGCTTTACCTTGAATTTGGTTCGCAGTGGCAATCGACGCTTCTTTTGGATTTTCTTCTATATAGAAAGCCGCATCTTGATGGCTGTTTTCGCCATAGCGCATATCTTGCTTCTTAATAAAGTTTAAATTCAGGGTACGAGGGAAACGACCTGATGGCTGAGTAGTATCACCATGATATGGGGCAACCAGTTCGCCAAAGTAGTTGGCAATCATGCTGTCATAAGCTGCGGTGTGCTCGAATGCTTTGATAGCTAAGTCAAAGCGTGTTGACCAATTCAGCGAATTTTCGTGGTTATCCATCTCTTCGATGATTTTGTCATAGTCATTACTGTTAACCACGATAGCCACGTCTTTATGGTTCTTCGCTGCGGAGCGAACCATGGTTGGACCGCCAATATCAATATTCTCAACGGCGTCTTCTAATGTGCAATTTGGTTTTGCGACGGTTTGAGCAAATGGATAAAGGTTCACAACCACCATATCAATAGGTGCAATGTCATGCTGCTGCATGATGGCATCATCTTTACCGCGACGACCTAAGATCCCACCGTGAACTTTCGGGTGCAGAGTCTTAACGCGACCATCCATCATTTCAGGAAAACCTGTGTAATCTGAAACTTCAGTGACCTTAAGGCCTTGCTCTGCTAGTAATTTAGCGGTTCCACCGGTAGAAAGCAGTTCAACACCACGGTGAGAAAGCGCCTTAGCGAATTCAACAACCCCTGTTTTATCAGACACACTAAGCAGGGCACGGCGAATAGGACGAAGCTGTTGCATGAGATAGATCCCTTGGATTTGGATAAAGAAGCAATATCTATATATAAGTCACTAACAATTTCAGAGCATCAAAATAAAATCAATGCCGAATTTTCGCGCTAATTGTAGCGCAAACGTTTGCGTAATGCGCGAACTATTTTCACTATTTTTTCAGTCTGTGGATAAATCTGTGTGTAAGTGGGTATAAATAGGGGTTTTGCTGTGGAATGCAGCAGTTGAACTAAAAACCGTAAAAAATCTTAAAAAA
>NZ_WLUG01000074.1:0-33993 GCF_009706505.1 Providencia sp. wls1922
GTGGTTCTTTCTTATTCAGAAAGAGCGGTATTATGCAATGATTTTTGCAACAACACCCGCACCTACAGTACGACCACCTTCACGGATTGCGAAACGTAAACCATCATCCATCGCGATTGGGTGAATCAGAGTCACGATCATGTTGATGTTGTCGCCTGGCATTACCATCTCTACGCCTTCTGGCAGTTCGATAGTACCGGTTACGTCAGTTGTACGGAAGTAGAACTGTGGACGGTAGCCTTTGAAGAATGGAGTATGACGACCACCTTCATCTTTGCTCAGAATATAAACTTCTGATTCGAATTGAGTGTGTGGCTTGATTGAACCTGGTTTAGCCAGTACTTGACCACGTTGAATTTCTTCACGCTTAGTACCACGCAGCAGAACACCAACGTTCTCACCCGCACGACCTTCGTCCAGCAGTTTACGGAACATTTCAACGCCAGTACAAGTCGTCTTAGCCGTTGCTTGGATACCAACGATTTCAACTTCTTCACCAACTTTGATGATACCACGCTCAACACGGCCTGTTACTACTGTACCACGACCAGAGATTGAGAATACGTCTTCGATTGGCAGCAGGAATGGCTTGTCAATTGCACGCTCTGGTTCTGGGATGTAAGAATCCAGGTAGCCTGCTAATTCAACAATTTTCGCTTCCCACTCTGGGTTGCCTTCCAGCGCTTTCAGTGCTGAACCGCGAACAACTGGAGTGTCGTCGCCTGGGAAATCGTATTGAGACAGAAGTTCACGAACTTCCATTTCAACTAATTCTAACAGTTCTTCGTCGTCTACCATGTCACATTTGTTCAGGAAAACGATGATGTAAGGAACACCTACTTGGCGACCTAACAGGATGTGCTCACGAGTTTGTGGCATTGGGCCATCAGTCGCAGCAACAACCAGAATTGCACCGTCCATCTGCGCAGCACCAGTGATCATGTTTTTAACATAGTCGGCGTGACCTGGGCAGTCTACGTGTGCGTAGTGGCGAGTTGGAGTATCGTATTCTACGTGAGAAGTAGAAATGGTGATACCACGCGCTTTTTCTTCTGGTGCGTTATCGATTTGGTCGAATGCACGAGCGTTACCGCCGTAAGTTTTCGCCAGAACAGTAGTGATTGCTGCTGTCAGGGTAGTTTTACCATGGTCAACGTGGCCGATTGTACCAACGTTAACGTGCGGTTTTGAACGTTCAAATTTTTCTTTAGACACGACTCTATTCCTTATGGAGTTCCCTCTTCACAATAAAGAAGGAACTTAAATTAAAGTAGTTAAATCGATAAAAATCGATTATCTAGCGTTACGAGCTTCGATTACAGCTTGTGCAACGTTGTTTGGCGCTTCATTGTACTTCAGGAACTCCATAGAGTATGAAGCACGACCTTGAGTCTGAGAACGCAGGTCAGTAGCATAACCGAACATTTCGGACAATGGTACTTGTGCACGAACAACTTTACCAGTAGGTAAGTCATCCATACCTTCAATCATACCACGACGACGGTTCAGGTCACCAATTACATCGCCCATGTAGTCTTCTGGAGTTTCCACTTCAACTTTCATGATTGGCTCAAGCAGAACTGGTTTCGCTTTTTTGAAGCCGTCTTTAAATGCCAGCGATGCTGCCAATTTAAACGCCAATTCAGAGGAGTCAACATCATGGTAAGAACCGAAATGCAGACGAACACCCATGTTAACTACTGGATAACCAGCTAATGGACCAGACTTCAGCTGCTCTTGCAGACCTTTGTCAACCGCAGGAATGTATTCCGTAGGGATTACACCACCTTTGATTTCGTTGACAAATTCGTAGTCCATTGGCAGACCATCTTTGTCTTTCTTGTCCAGTGGGTACATATCGATAACGACATGACCGTACTGACCACGACCACCAGACTGTTTCGCGTGTTTACCTTCGATATCAGTCACTTTAGCAGTGATTGCTTCGCGGTAAGCTACTTGTGGTTTACCAACGTTCGCTTCAACTTTGAATTCACGACGCATACGGTCAACCAGAACGTCCAAGTGCAATTCACCCATACCAGCGATGATAGTCTGATTAGTCTCTTCATCACTTGATACGCGGAATGATGGGTCTTCTTGAGCCAGGCGGCCTAATGCGATACCCATTTTTTCTTGGTCAGCTTTAGTTTTTGGTTCGATTGCAACAGAGATTACTGGCTCTGGGAATTCCATACGCTCCAGGATGATTGGTGCATCAACTGCACATAAAGTATCACCTGTAGTTACGTCTTTCAGACCGATAGCAGCCGCGATGTCACCAGCGCGAACTTCTTTAATCTCTTCACGCTTGTTAGCGTGCATCTGAACGATACGACCAAAACGCTCTTTCTTCGCTTTAACAGCGTTCAGAACGGTATCACCTGAGTTAACAACACCGGAGTAAACACGGAAGAATGTCAGGTTACCAACGAATGGGTCAGTTGCAATTTTAAATGCTAAAGATGAGAACGGCTCTTCGTCACTTGCATGACGTTCAGCTGGAGTATCTTTACCATCGTCCAGAACACCGTTAATTGCCGGTACATCTGTAGGAGCTGGTAAGTAATCCACGACCGCATCCAGCATCGCCTGAACACCTTTGTTCTTAAATGCAGAACCACAGGTAACCAGGATAATTTCGCTAGCAAGAACACGTTGACGTAAAGCACCTTTGATTTCTGCTTCAGTCAGTTCTTCACCGCCCAGATATTTTTCCATCAGTTCTTCTGATGCTTCTGCAGCGGATTCGATCAGGTTGTTGTGCCACTCTTCAGCCAGCTCTTGCATGTCCGCAGGGATATCTTCGTATTCGAAGGTAACGCCTTGGTCTTCATCGTTCCATTTGATTGCTTTCATTTTCAGCAAGTCAACAACACCAGTGAACGACTCTTCTGCGCCAACTGGTAATTGCAGTGGAACTGCAGTAGCTGCTAAACGAGTTTTTAACTGCTCAACAACACGTAAGAAGTTCGCACCCATACGGTCCATTTTGTTAACGAACGCGATACGTGGAACTTTATATTTGTTAGCCTGACGCCATACAGTTTCAGACTGTGGCTGAACACCACCAACCGCACAGTAAACCATTACCGCGCCATCAAGAACACGCATAGAACGTTCTACTTCGATTGTGAAGTCAACGTGTCCCGGGGTGTCGATGATGTTGATACGGTGTGGTTCATACTGCTTAGCCATACCAGACCAGAATGCAGTAGTCGCAGCTGAAGTGATAGTAATACCACGCTCTTGCTCCTGCTCCATCCAGTCCATTGTTGCAGAACCTTCGTGGGTTTCACCGATCTTATGGTTTACACCAGTATAGAACAGAATACGTTCAGAAGTTGTGGTTTTACCGGCGTCGATGTGTGCACTGATACCGATGTTACGATAGCGTGCTATGGGCGTTTGACGAGCCATTTTTTCCTCTCTCGTGGGCGTTCAATTCTTCATATAAAGGGCAGCTGAAAGCTACCCTGAGATACATCACTAAGATTGGTAAGAGATTACCAACGGTAGTGTGCGAACGCCTTGTTAGCTTCTGCCATACGGTGAACGTCTTCACGTTTCTTAACAGATGAACCTTTGTTCTCAGCAGCGTCTGATAATTCGTTTGCCAGGCGAAGTGCCATAGATTTATCACCGCGTTTACGAGCAGCATCAACGATCCAACGCATTGCCAGGGCATTACGACGAACCGGGCGAACTTCAACTGGAACTTGGTAAGTTGAACCACCAACACGGCGGGATTTAACTTCCACAGTCGGACGCACGTTATCAAGTGCTAATTCGAATGCGTCAAGTTCAGTTTTACCAGAACGCTGAGCAAGGAGCTCAAGTGCGTTATATACGATTGCTTCAGCAGTAGATTTTTTCCCGTCTACCATCAGGATATTTACAAATTTGGCCAGTAATTCTGATCCGAACTTAGGATCTGGAAGAATTTTACGTTGACCAATTACGCGACGACGTGGCATGGATATGACTCCGTTGTTAATTCAGGTTTGTCCAAAACTCTACGAGAGTATTTTGACATTAAGATTAAAAATGTTTGGCCTTACTTAACGGAAATCCATTAAGCCTTAGGTTTCTTCGCGCCGTATTTAGAACGAGCTTGCTTACGGTCTTTAACACCAGAACAGTCCAGTGCGCCGCGAACGGTGTGATAACGCACACCTGGCAAGTCTTTAACACGACCGCCACGGATCAGGATTACGGAGTGTTCCTGCAAGTTGTGGCCTTCACCACCGATGTAGGAAGATACTTCGAAACCGTTAGTTAAACGAACACGGCATACTTTACGTAATGCTGAGTTTGGTTTTTTAGGAGTGGTAGTATATACACGAGTACATACGCCACGTTTTTGCGGGCAAGCTTCCAGTGCTGGAACGTTGCTTTTCACAACTTTCGAGCTACGAGATTTGCGTACCAGCTGATTAATAGTTGCCATTATTAAAAAAGCTCCTGGTTTTTTGCTTCGTAAACACGGATTTTGACCTCGTTCGCCAACATGACGATACACGAGGACGCGAAATTTTATTGCCGACTGGCTCAGGTGTCAAGAAATATACAACTTTTAGTGACTTTATAAGGCAAAATGTTGCTTATGAGCTTCAGTTAGCTTTACAAAACCTTGATATGAGATGATAGAAACGTCATCAGCTACCTGATCTTGTAGCCCTCGGGCATGAATATCTGCATCCAAGGCATAGATTTGGGCACCGCTATTTTGTAGTTCCGCAAGATATTTGGATTGTGAAACAGCGGCAATCACACCATCTTGGAAAAGCAATATAGCGTCTTCATTGGTGATTAAACGCAATAGCGCTGAGAAATCACATTTAAATGGAGAAGTGGCTAGAGTGTATAGCATAGGTAGGATCCTACTATAGATCAAAATCCGAACACAAGATCAAATTTTGAACACAATCTCAAAATTTGAGCACAACATCACAGGCGGATAGCCTCTCTTGGATCTGCTGGGGTGTTAAGAATTCAGGTGTCACAACCCACTCATTTTGCTGGCTAAGACCTCTTTCCTTTAATGACTCTAAACATAGGTAAATATTTTCAATGTCATAGAGAGGTAAGATCTTGAACGTCGAAATATAGTCCCGAGCTAAAATTTCTTTAGGCTGCTGATGAGCGAATAATTGGCATACACCATCAGAAAGGAAGAATACGCTAATTTCTTCTGTCAGTGCCGAGGTTGCTAATAATGCATCCAGTCCTTCGCGCCCACTGGCACTACCATGTGGCATAGTCGTAAAAACAAAGGCTATTTTCTTCACAAGAGACCTTATCTTATAGAGTGACGTCGTTCATGATGTTCAGGTTTAAAACTGGATGGTGCGGTCAGCGGTTAACATGGATTCAGCAAGACTGCCTAAACCGCTCATGGTAAAACTTTCAGATAAGTTATGAGCAGATAGCGATAGCGCGTTAGCTTGTTCTTTATCTGTAATACCACGACGTAACCCTGCGGCAACACAGACATTCATTTCACAGCCCGATTCTTGTGCCAGTTGGCGCCATGCTTTGACCAGGTCAAATTCATCATTTGCAGGGGAAGTTAAAGCATTGCCATTAAGAACGCCATCTTGATAGAAAAACACTGTTTTCAATAAATGCCCCTCTTTAAGAAGGGCCTTGGCAAATTGATAGGCACTTGCTGATTGTGAAGTGCCATATGCGGGGCCAGTCACTAACAAACAATAGGTTAGCGGGGTTGTTTTACTCATTCACCACTCTTAAATTGGCGGATATATAAATAGACGGTGTGCTTAGAAATATTCAGGCGGTCAGCCACTTGGTTGATAGCATCTTTGATATCAAAGATACCTTTTTCGTACAAGTTCAGAACCACTTGTTTATTTTTCGCGTTGTTAGAAACATTACGGTCATTGCTAACTTCTTCGATGGTGTATTCTAATGTTTGTGCAACCAAGTCATCGACTGAAGACGCGAAGTTGACATCCGAAGTCACTTCTTGCTTTTCTTCTGGCACAAAAGACTTAATGATTTCAGAGAATGGCACATCCAAGTTCATGTTAATACACAGTAAGCCGATAACACGTTGCTTACGGTTACGAATCGCAATCGTCACAGACTTCATTAAGTCGCCACTTTTTGCTTTCGTAAAATAGGCTTTAGAGACATTGGATTCCGCATCCGCCATATCATGAAGCATTCTTAATGCTAAGTCAGTGATAGGGGAGCCAATCTTACGCCCTGTATGCTGGCCATTCGCTATTCTCACTGCTGAACATTTGAGGTCTTCTAAAGAGTGAAGAACAATTTCACAATGCTCACCAATTAGCATAGCGAGCCCGTCAACCGCAGCTTCATATGATTTTAAAATTTCGTGGTCAGTCTCAGTAAACGGCTGGTTATCAAGAATATTAATATCACTGAGGTCTTGGGATTGTAATGCATCAGACATTTCAACGTCATCCTTCTAAAGTGTATAAAATTCATCACGTCAACCAATGAGGCATTCATTATTCGACTCATTTGCCTTCATTTTATCGTACATAGTCAACGGATGTGATGATTAAAAATAAAAACGAATCTATTGAAGTTAAAACTCCGAGGCGTTGCCGTCAAGCGAATGAATGCAAGAGAGTATGTTTTATCACAAGTTTTAAAGAATATAAGATTTTTAAATGCAAATTTTTAATCGAGAATGACACAACTCTGCTTTTTTAGCATTGGATTGCGTAACTCAATGAAAAAAGCCCAGAACGAATCTGAGCTTTTTTATTTTTAACGATGTGAAATCTTATTTTGCAGCAGGTTTGATGTCTAATAACTCAACATCGAAGACAAGCGTTGAGTTTGCAGGGATACCTGGAACGCCATTTTCACCGTAAGCTAATTCTGGTGGGATAACTAATGTCATCTTGCCACCTTTCTTCAGGTTAGATAAACCTTCAGTCCAGCCTTTGATCACTGAATTTAATGGAATAGTCAGTGGCTCGTTACGAGAATAAGAGCTATCGAATTCTGTGCCATCGACTAAAGAGCCTTTATAGTGAACAACAACGGTTTCGTCTTCTTTAGGTTTTGCGCCAGTGCCATCTTTCTCAATTTTGTACAGTAGGCCAGACTTAGTTTTCACTACGCCCTTTTCTTTTGCAAATTTCTCGCGATATTCGTCACCTTTCTTCACGTTAGCTACTGATTCAGCTTTGATTTTATCTTCAGCTGCTTTTTTCACTTGTCCTTCGAATTGACGTAATGTTTCTTCAACTTGAGCATCAGTCATTTTGCTTTTGCCGTTGAATGCATCTTGAACACCAGCCAGTAATTGAGCTTTGTCCAGATTAATACCGATCGATTTTTGCTCTTCTAAAGAATTCTGCATATAGCGACCTAAAGAGGCACCTAATGCGTATGCGTTACGCTCTTCAGCATTTTTGAAAGCGCTCGCTTGTGTTTTTGCTTCTTCTGCCATAACTTGTGGGGCAGTAAAAGCGAATGCTAATGTTGTTGCTAATAGACTTGCCTTAAACAGTGATTTCATCCTAATCTCCGATAGCTATTATTCGAGCCATACGGCTCATTTTTATTGATAGCTGTTCCTTATCTTAAAAAACAAGCTGTCAGTTAACACAAAAAATATAAGAATATCTTAGACCACATTAACAAAAAGAGGTTTCAACGCCTACACCTTTAAATAAAACTTATCTGTTGATTTGTAATGTTCGGTTATTATGATGTTTTTTTCATGGTGAGAACCCATAAGGAGAGTCTAAAATGGATTCATCAGACAATTTTGAACAGCGTTTAGAACTTTTAGAAAGCAAAGTTGCTTTCCAAGAATTGACCATTGAGCAGCTTAACCAAGTGATTACAGAACAACAAATGCAGCTGTCAAAAATGCAAGAACATTTACGCATCGTTGCGGAGAGGTTGAAAGCGTCGCAATCATCTCACCTTGCCCGCCCTGAAGAAGAGACTCCCCCTCCACATTATTAATCTCTCAGCTATTCGCCTTGATATGAAATTGGGAGATATCAATATCAGGCAATGCCACTTCTTCGGGCTTATTCAATTGAGGAACCCATTCATAGGGGACTCGATAAGCCCGATAAATCATGTTATTCCATGCGTATTGCTCGTCGGTATAAGGGGAAATATATTCCCAAACAATTTTATTTTCCTTGGTAACTTCAATAATTCGTCCATCCGCGCCCTCTGTAATCAGAGTATTACCATTAAGTAATCGTTGCACACTGCTAACATGCGGACTATAAAATCGAAAACGATTCGTCGGTATTTTAAATCCCTGCTCATTTGCAGAATGCTGCCAAACAATATCTAAACTGATCGGGTCTATCTCCAAGACTCGAGAATAATCACGACCCGCATTTTTTAATCCATAAAGCGAGGTTGGCGTTGCTTGCCCATAGCCTGCTTGCCAGCCATTATCAAACAGTAAAATATTCCCCGCCCCCGGTAACCCTTGAGGAATAAGATGGGCATGATGTTGACCAATAATCCCCCCTAAATGTTTAACATTATCATGGGTATAATCAGGCCCAATTTGCCATACAATCTTTCTTGTTTCACGGCTGGTAATTCCAATAATATTCGCTTCCCGAGAGCTCCATATTATATTCTCAGGATGAAAATCAGCATTGCCATTATCATAGTGTTTGTTGGGACCAAGCCAAGATAGGCTATTGATATGTAAATAATCCCCTACATCACCAACGATCAGATTAGGATTACGATAAAAGACATTTTTAGCAGTTTCAGAAAAACCGAGCTCCGAAAAATAATCACTGAACGCCCATGCCCATACAATATTTCCCTGCCAATCAATCTCAACAAAGACGTCATCCAGTAATGGCTTATCTGATATTTGAGGATTTTGAATATTTCGATGGCAAAGTAATAATGTTTTTCCATTATGAACAGGGGATATCAAGCCAGGCGTATAATACCCGACGGGATTTCCTTCTCGTTGAAAATCATGATGCGCCCTTGCAGACCAATATTGTTTTCCGACATCATCCGTCAATGACTCTACACGATCGAATGACCAAACTTCGTTATTATCCCAATCCCGCTGAACCAACCTGGTATATTCGCGATATTTATTACCCTCTTTTGGCTTTTCATAGCTCAGCAGATTGCCTTGAGATAACATTTTGCAAGGCACGCCATCACTGTCCTGCCAAACATGAACTTCATTGCCATTCATATCAATAAGCACAGCGCCCTTATTCGCCGCTGAGAATAATGTATAACCATTCCATGCTTTATCTGGTCTATAAATTGTTGTTTTTGTAGGGTAAATAGAGGGAGTTCCCATAATAATTTTCCTAGATGATTGAGACTATGACGCGAGATAAACAAAGAAATTAATCTCGATAAACATCATGGGAATTATAAGACAGAAAATTAACCAATTGATTTATAATAAATTTTAGTGATTACTAAATTTAATGACGGGGAATGCTTGAGACCGAATTTTGAGCAAAAAAAAGCCCAACATAAAAATGTTGAGCCTACTTTCGAAATAAAAAACGAGTTCGCTTTTTATTGAATCTCTCTTTTAGAGATTAGTGGCAACCACAACCGCCATGCTTGTGACCGTGACCTTGACCTTCGCCACCACCACAGCAACCGCCTTCTGAACCGTGGCTATGACCGCCACCGCCACAGCAACCACCTTCGTGGTCATGGTCGTGGTCGTGACCATCAGCACCATGGACGTGGCCATGAGCGATTTCTTCTTCAGTTGCTTCACGGATAGCCATGACTTCAACATTAAATTTCAGGTTTTGACCTGCTAACATATGGTTACCGTCAACGATAACTTCATCGCCTTCGATGCCAGTGATTTCAACTGGAACTGGACCCATGTCAGTATCCGCTAAGAAACGCATACCCACTTCCAGCTCATCAACGCCCATGAATACATCTTTCGGTACGCGTTGAACTAAGTTGTCATCATATTGACCATATGCATCGTCTGAAGCGACTTCAACATCGAAATGTTCACCAACTTCACGACCTTCTAATGCTTTTTCCAGACCAGAAATTAAAGAACCACGGCCATGCAGATAGTCCATTGGCGCATTTGCCGGGGACTCATCAACTAAAACACCGTCTTCTGTTCTTACTTGGTAAGCTAAGCTTACAACCAAGTCTTTTGCTACTTTCATGACATCTCCTACGACCCGTAAGGGAAAAATTTTTGCCAATTGTACCGGAAAACAATTGTGCTGTATTGAGAATTGACAAAATTCTCTTATTCTGGGGTAAAAATTCCAATAACTTGTTCTTGCTTTCTCACATGCTCAGTCGCATCGCCTTCAGCTTGACGTTGTTGATCCCCGCAATTGACACATTCAACCACATCAATTTTATCTTCTCGCCACATCATTAAGGTGTCTTGAGACTTGCATTTAGGGCAGGTTGCCCCAGCAATAAAACGCTTACGTGTTGCTGCCATTTTTCTACCTTACTGTTCATTATTCCAGCTGTGCGGTTGGCGATTTTCTCTTTGCATCTCTTTTTCGAAAAGTTCGTTGAGTTCACGCCGCGCCTCTTTAATACGCGAAATTTGCCCGCTATCGCTATTCTCATTTTCAGGAATGATATCCCTTAACATACGCATATCAAGCCGGCGAAAATGCTGTTTTGCACGATAAGCTTTATGAGGATGCATACCTGTACTAATCAGTGCCTTACTTCCCATTTCTAACGCGCTTGAGAAGGTTTCACGGCTAAAATCCGTCACGCCACTATGCAGTAATTCGTGAGCCTCTAAACGCCCTTTTGCACGGGCAATAATATGCAAGTTCGGGAAGTTTTCTTGGCAAATACGCACAATTTCCATCACTTCTTCAGGAACGTTGCTGGTGATCACAATGGCTTTGGCTTTATCCGCTCCCGCTGAGCGTAGAAGTTGTAGTTCTCGCGCATCCCCATAATAAACGGTGTAACCGTAGCGGCGCATGGTACTAATCGCGGTAACATCTTGTTCAAGCACCGTAATATTCACTTTGTTCGCCATCAATAGACGACCAACCACCTGCCCCATTCGTCCAAATCCCACTAAAATCACGTGAGGATTGGTGTCTTCCACAAACGGTTTTTCGGTAGAGGTTGGCTGCTGATTATAACGGCGGTTGAGATACGCATCTATCAGCTGCATCACAAGTGGCGTTGTCATCATCGATAGCGTCACCACCACCAACAATAAATCCATTTGCCTTTCATCAATCACGCTAGCTCCGAATGCCGTGGCATAAATCACAAAGGCGAACTCACCACCTTGGCTAAGCACCCCTGAGAATTGCGCTCGAGCGCCTGTACGTAAACGTGCCACAAATCCCAGCACATATAAGACAAGCGCTTTCACAGCGACCAGCACCAAAACTGCCAATAAAACTTGAGGGAGATAAGCCCACAATACTTGTAAATTTAATGACATACCGACGGAAATGAAAAACAGCCCCAGCAGCAAACCTTTAAACGGCTCGATATTGATTTCAAGTTCATGACGAAATTCCGTCTCAGCGAGCATCACCCCCGCCATAAACGTCCCCAAGGCCATTGAAAAGCCAAGGCTTTCCATTATCAATGCGGAACCCAGTACGACTAACAACGCCGCTGCGGTAAAAATTTCATGCACGCCCGATTTCGCTGCAAGCCTAAATAATGGACGTAGTAAATAACGTCCGACAATCCATAACCCTGCAAACGCCACCACTTTCAATCCAATTTTGTACCAATCGCTGCTTCCCGTATCACCTGCCAACAGCGGAATCAGCGCCATAATCGGGATCACAGCCATATCTTGGAACAGTAAAACAGAAAAGCCAAGCTGCCCACTTTCTTGGTTGGACATCCCTTTTTCATTCATTAATTGCAGCGCCATTGCCGTGGAGGACATCGCCATTCCCAGCCCACCAACCACTGCTGCCTGCCAAGAAAACTGAGCAAGGATCAGGATACCCGCCATCAAAGCTGCGGTCACAACCACTTGAATGGTGCCGACACCAAAAATCGACCGACGCAACTCCCACAATTTCGAGGGCTTCAGTTCCAACCCAATCAAAAACATTAAGAAGACAACACCCAGTTCCGAGAAATGCAGGATGTCATCCACATTGCGAATAAAGCCCAATACAAATGGACCAATCGCAATCCCCGCTAATAAATAGCCTAACACCGCTCCCAAACGGATTTTTTGGGCAATCGGCACCATCACCACACCGGCGCATAAAAATATGATCACCGATTCAAATAGATTTAATTCATCCATTTGAAATGTCTCCCGTATTGAGGGGTTGTCTCATCCATTGCTTATACTCTTCAACCATTTGCTGTAACTGTTGTGGGCTCTGTCGGCGGGCAGAATAGATAATGTTCGGTTCCATCCAGTGCATATCACACATCAATGAGGTCAACTCAAATGGACGAAGGATTTCAGATAATGGATAACGATTATAGCCACCATATTGGTAAGCTTCTTCTGGCTCTCCAGTAGTAATAATCGAGCGCCAATATTTGCCTTTCAATTTTTGGTATCCTTGGTCTGTGGCAAATCGGCGAGTCAGAACTTGGTCAAACCACTCTTTTAATAGCGCGGGACAACTATAAGTATACAGCGGGTGCTGAAATACGATGACATCATGCTGGCAAAGCAGCTTTTGTTCTGCGGTGACATCAATAAAATAATCGGGATATGTTGCGTATAAATCGTGGATAGTGACATTGTCAAAACCGCGCACTGCATTTAACAACAGACGATTAGCAACAGATTCATGGGGGTCTGGGTGAGCATAGACCACGAGCACTTTTGGCGTATTTGACATCTTTCCCTCCTCAAAGGCGTGTCAGGCGGATAATTTTCCGTTACCATGCAGCCTGCTAAATGTACTTTAAGCTTAATATATTTCAGTAATAACTTTATTATTCGAATATATCTAACTCAATAATTTAACATATTTTCAATAGACGGTTTCTATGATTGTTTTCTCTTCATTACAAATTCGCCGAGGTGTACGTGTTCTGCTGGACAATGCAACTGCGACTATCAATCCGGGGCAAAAAGTCGGGTTAGTGGGTAAAAACGGCTGCGGAAAATCCACATTGCTGGCACTGTTAAAGGGTGAATTGCAAGCGGAAGCAGGATCAGCAACCTTTCCAAGCAATTGGTCTATGGCATGGGTGAACCAAGAAACCCCAGCCCTTGATGTACCTTGTATTGAGTATGTGATTGATGGCGATCGTGAATTTCGTGCCTTAGAACATAAACTCCAACAGGCGAACGAAAAAAATGACGGTCACGCTATCGCCGTTATTCATGGGCAATTAGATGCGATTGATGCGTGGACAATTCAATCCCGTGCAGCGAGTTTGCTACATGGTCTTGGCTTTAGCCAAGCACAGCTACAGTCTCCGGTAAAATCATTCTCCGGTGGGTGGCGTATGCGCCTGAACCTTGCACAAGCCTTACTGTGCCGCTCCGATTTATTACTTCTCGATGAACCGACGAACCACTTAGATTTAGATGCGGTGATTTGGCTGGAAAAATGGCTTAAGAGCTATTCTGGCACCTTAATTTTGATTTCCCATGATAGGGACTTCCTCGACCCAATCATCGACAAAGTGCTGCATATCGAACAAGAAACCATGTTCGAATACACAGGCAACTACTCTTCATTCGAACGCCAACGTGCCACTAAGCTGGCGCAGCAACAAGCCTTGTATGAAAGCCAACAAGCTAAAGCCGCCCACTTACAAAGCTATATTGACCGCTTTAGAGTGCAGGCCACCAAAGCTAAACAGGCACAAAGCCGAATTAAAATGCTTGAACGTATGGAGATGGTCGCCCCTGCGCACGTGGATAACCCATTCCATTTTTCATTCCGTCAACCGGAAAGCCTGCCTAATCCATTATTAAAAATGGAAAAAGTCAGCGCAGGTTACGGCGAAAAAGTGGTATTAGAATCCATCAAATTAAATTTAGTTCCGGGTTCTCGCATTGGGTTACTCGGCCGTAACGGTGCCGGTAAATCCACATTAATCAAAATGCTAGCAGGCGACTTGCCGCCATTACACGGCGAAATCTCACTCGCTAAAGGGATCAAACTGGGGTATTTCGCCCAGCATCAATTAGAATATTTGCATGCGGATGAGTCCCCATTACAGCATCTTGCTCGCCTTGCGCCAGAGCAAACCGAGCAGCAATTACGTGATTACCTTGGCGGCTTTGGTTTTAAAGGTGACCAAGTGACGGATCCTAGCGGACGTTTCTCCGGTGGAGAAAAAGCCCGCTTAGTATTAGCTCTAATTGTCTGGCAGCGCCCTAACTTACTGTTACTCGATGAGCCAACCAACCACTTAGATTTGGATATGCGCCAAGCACTGACCGAAGCGTTAATGGCTTTCGAAGGCGCATTGGTTGTGGTTTCCCATGATAGGCACTTACTGCGCACGACCACCGATGAGCTGTATCTGGTTCATGGCGGAAAAGTCGAGCAGTTTGATGGAGATCTTGAGGATTACCAACAATGGTTAGCCGAGCAGAACAAAATGGAGCTACAGCAAGCTCGTGATCTGCTTGATAAAGAAAAGCCAGCCAGCACATCAACCGTGACGGCGCAAGATAGAAAAGACCAAAAACGCCGTGAAGCCGAATTCCGTCAGCTGACCCAGCCTATCCGTAAAAAAATCACGGAGTTGGAAAAGAAAATGGAAAAACACTCTGCATCATTAGCTGAGTTAGAGGCGAAGTTATCCGATGCTGCCATTTATGAGCAAGATAAAAAAGCGGAGCTAACTGACTGTTTGAAAAAGCAAACTGAGCATAAATCAGCCCTTGAAGACGTTGAAATGGAATGGATGGATCTGCAAGAGCAGTTAGAAACTATGACCAATGAGTTTGAAGCTGGCTAATTCGTAATAGCCTTTCAATAATAACCCTTTATTAAAATCAAATTAATAAGGGGTTATTTCAATAAACAACCAAAAAAGATAATCATAATTGGATTTCTTGCATTTGAAAATTTAATTACACATAAAAATCTTATTTAAGGTTTCTTTAAAACATAATCCGAAGCGTTGACGTATTATTAATAGAATTAAATATTAACATATCGTTAACCTGAAGCAGTTATAGCCACACAATCAAAGTGTAACACAAGAAATAACACTTATTCTTCAATGAATTAAAATCACCATAAAACGCACTAATTGCCATCTATTTTGTCGCTTAAATATCCCCATTATAATGAAGCCAATTCTACAAACTAAAAATAAAAACCTATAAAGATAAGGCATTAGCACTTATCAAGATTCTATGGTTGGTGCAGCATGATTTATATCATTACGATGCTCTATGGCAGAGACACAGCAAAAAAATATTTCTGGTTTATTCTGGCACTCACATTATTTGGTGTACTGATTGGTGCCTGCTTTTTTCTATTACCTTTTTTTGCTGATCCCCATGAGTTTATGATCTTCCTCTGTATTCCAATTTTATTGGAAGCCATTCGCTCGTTTGTCTGCGCGATGTATTGCCAAGGTGCTACCCGAGGACTGAGGATCAGTCGCGGATTAGTGCTACTTTTAATGGTCTACATTGTCTTGTTTTCTAAAATACATGCGTGGGAAACCGTTCTCTCTGGATTTATTACTGGCTTATATCTCATGGTCAGCGCTATCTGGAAAATGTCCAATAGCGTGGTTTTGAAATTTAAACGCTGGAAGTTGATGCTCACTGTCTCCATTATTGAATTCTCATTAGGTTTATGGAATTTCATTCCTTGGTCTTTTGACTATTCATCTCGCCAAGTTTATTGGGATGTCGGCACGCTGATTATGATCTTCTCCCTCGACTCATTCTTTGTTTACTACTTTGTTGTGAGCAGCCAAATTCCCAATGCCAATCATATGGTATTTACGCGCAATAATGACGCTTCAAATAGAGAGCGCGGCACACTACATGTATGGACAACTACCGGGCAACTGCCGCTATTTTTTAAAATTATCCAGCGTTATATTGTTTCCCGTAATTCATTGGGTGTGATTAGTACTGGGCATGTTGCTTTCGAGCTGGATGAAATTTATATCAGCCACTACCCAGAGAAAGATATTGACCGCGATACCGCGCAATTCTTGCAGATATTAAAATCCACCGAAGAAAACAATGACACAGGCGTTTTTCAAATCAGTTATCTTGATGAAATGAAAATTGCGCCACCATCAAACTTCAAATTAACCATTGAAGGGATCAGTAAAGAAAAGCTAGACGCATTCTGGCAAGAATACAGTAAAGACACGACCTACAATTTAACTAGTCGTAATTGTTCAACCGTCGTTTCTTTGGCGCTGATAAAAAGTACCGAGGGATATTTTACTGAGAAAAAAGGCGGTTTCATGCTACTGCTTAAATTGCTCTTTAGCCCTGAGCTTTGGGTTATGTCCCAACTCAGAAAACATGCAAGTATTATGACGTGGACACCGGGCATTGTTTTAGATTATTCCCGCGCCATGTCCGTTTTATTGAAAATGTAGCGTGCAGATGAGCAATCTATTACCTCAGAATGAGTGGAGAACGGAGTATCGCTATAAATCCCATATGGATTTTAATAACGAAACTTCAGACATCTCCATCCATAATTTTCGCTCTTTTCAGTTTGCCGACAAAAATGAATATACTTGGGATACTAAGCATTACAATCTGTCTAACTTGCAAAGTGTAGATTTAGTACAATCCCACTGGTCTGGCAAAATGATCGCCCATGTTTTTCTGAGCTTCGGTTTTTCCAATGGGGATTATGTCTCTTTTTCTATCGAGACAAGGCGAAAAGCACATCAACAATTTTCAGTTTGGAAGGGATTTTTCTATAACTACGATATTATCTATGTAGTTGCTGATGAGCAGGATTTAATTGGTACTCGCGTTAATTTACGCAATGAGCAAGTCTATATTTATCCCTTAAATTTAGATAAGCCACTTATTACAGAACTGTTTCTCAATTATATGAGCAAACTTAATCAGCTCAAAGAGACCAACGAAAAATACCATTCCATGTGGAATAACTGCACAACCAGCATTTATAAAATCGCCAAAAAAACCTACCCTGATTTTAAATTTAACTGGAAACTGTTAGTCAGTGGCTACGCTTCACAATATTGCCATCAATTAGGCTTTATTGAAGATAAAGATTATTTTAACAAACAACAAATCCCATTAATCCAATTGGTCGATAACCAATTTTCTCAAATAATACGCCGATAATAATGAAAAAAACCTGCCAAACGCTATAAAAAATAGCGAAGGCAGCGTTGAAATGTATGGCAAAAACAGGCTAAATCAATTTGGCTAGGCAGTACAAGAATAAAAAATATTAGACGCATTTCATGCAATTGTTATAGGGTGTCGTTTCACACCTTCACGCACATAACATGGTATTCGCCATCAATTTTTTCTGTGCCTTCCGTTTCATGTTCAAAACCCGGGAACTCACTATCCCATGCTTGTAAACTACGCAAATAGCCAATATGCGGGCTGTTAGTTTCTCCAAAGCTTTCGCCGGATAACAACATTGGGATCCCCGGTGGATAAGGAATAATCGAGTTCGCTGCAATACGCCCAGCCAGCTTATCTAACGGCACAGCTTCAACGCGATTCGCAACAATCTGTTGATAGGCATCACGTGGGCTCATCATGACATTGGGTAACTCTGAATAGGCTTGATTTAGCTGACTTCCCGGATTATTACGCTGCAAATAAGCAAACATCTTATCCCCCAAGTCCCTCAGCCCCATCTCACCATAAATTTCAGGCGCCACTTCCACCACTTCAGGTAACACTTTTTTCAGTTGAGTGTTGGTATCATAGTGGCGTTTAAAGGAGAGCAATGCATTGACTAATGTGCCCCATTTTCCTTTGGTGATCCCCATAGAAAACAGGAACATAATTTGGAAATCGGTAGTGCGGGTCGGCACAATACCATAGTGATTTAGCCATGCGGTGACGAGCGCCGCAGGAACACCGGAATCAAGTAGCTTGCCATCGTCCCCCATTCCTGGTGCCAAAATACTCACTTTGATAGGGTCTAACATCGCCCAATCTGCAGGAATATTTTTGAAACCATGCCACGTATCTTCAGGGTTCATTACCCAGCAGCTTTGCTCTTTCATCAACAATTCAACAGGGGCAAACTCAAAATCATAACGCTCACCAGTTGCAGGATCCTTCACCGTTTCCTGATTCCACGGTTTGAAAAACCACTCACCATCATTTTGGAACTCTTTGTACAGATAGCCGAGTGATTGACGAAAGTCGATGGCTTCGCGGATCACTTCATCGGTTAATGAGCGCCCACTATTTCCATCCATCATATCTGCCGCAATATCGTTCGATGCGCAAATGGCATACAACGGCGATGTGGTTGCATGCATGTGATAGGCTTGATTAAAGCGATTAAAATCAATGGCATTACGTCCATTACGAACATGAATGAACGAAGCTTGCGACAGCGCATTCAATAATTTGTGCGTTGAGTGAGTAGCGAAAATGGTAGGGTCATCGTCTTTGCGCTCTTCATCACGCATCGCAAAATGGTCACGATAAATCGGATTGAATCGCGCGTAGCCATACCATGCCTCATCGAAATGAATTCTATCGAGGGATTTATCCAATAAATTTTGCACTTTGCGCGCGTTGTAGCAAACACCATCATAAGTACAGTTTGTTACCACGCTATACGCCGGTTTTTTCCCGATTTTATCGGTAGTAAATGGATTATCAGCAATCTTTTTCTGAATAGCTTCAGGGGACATTTCTGTGGGGTAAATCGGTCCAATAATTCCATAACGGTTACGACTCGGGACCATATAAACAGGCTTTGCTCCCGTTAAAATCAAGCCTTGTTCGATGGATTTATGGCAGTTTCGGTCAATGACCACCACATCGTCATCCGTCATGCAAGCTTGCATAATGGTGCGGTTCGAGCCCGAAGTCCCGACCACTACAGAATAGGATTGATCTGCACCAAAAATCCGTGCTGCGTTTTTCTCACACTCGCCAAATGCCCCAGTGTGATCGAGCAATGAACCAACGGCAACTCGCTCGATGCCGATATCTGTGCGGAATAAATTTTCGCCAAAAAAATCGTGATAAATACGCCCTGCTGGCGTTTTAGTGAAACCCACTCCGCCTTGATGTCCCGGTGCTGCCCATGAGTGTTCGTGTACATCACTGTATTTAATCAAACTTTTCATTAATGGTGGGAGCAATTGCGCACGGTAACGGATGATAGCAGCAAGAACACGTCCGGCAATAAAGTCCGCGGAGTCCTCTAAAATCCATGCAAATTCATCCACTTGCTCCATCATTTTTCTATCAAATGCCACTAAGGCTTCTTCACGATCACTCAACAGAAAAACGGGCACATCTTCTTGGCGACGATGTAGTTGGGTGATCAGCCGGTGAGCTTGAGCCTGTTCTTCCTTATCGGACATATCTCGTCCGTAAAGTAAGCAGTCAATGCTGGTGTTTGAGCGAATATAGGCGAGACCGTCTTCAAAATCACGGATAATGACCGTTTCGACGTGTTCGTCATTCAGTTCGCTTGCCAGCCGCGCAACCGCATGGCTTATCACAGAATCTTCGTCTGTAAGCTCGGTATAAACGATCAATGCCCTCATGGACTCTCCCTCAATGAATTATTTTAAGCTAAATAATGCCTCCTTTAGTCTTAACGCAGATAAGATTATTTTGCAAAGTTATCGAGACATTAATAGCTATTCGTCAAGTTTATTAATCATCACTTTGGCATTCATCACCAATGCTTTCGCTTTATCTTCCCGTTTTTGTAACAACGCCATAAACAGCAAATCGGTAAGGGTATTTTGTGCCGTTCTTGACGAAATTGATGAGCTCCGCCATTCGTTCTCTTCCGCCACACTTTCCAACATATAGTCTGACATTTGAGCGAGGGGTGAATCTTTGGAGCGCGTGATAGCGATAACACAAGCACCATTTTGATGCCCAATATTCGCGGCAGTGAGCATATCTTTACGCTTTCCAGAGAAGGAAATAACAATTTGCACATCTTTCGGCGTCAAGGTTAAGGCGGCAGCAATTTGAACGTGATGATCCGGCTCCACGAGAGTGGTAATACCGATTTTCTGAAGTTTATAGCTTAAATCTTTCGCAGTGAGCCCAGAGCCACCAATCCCAACAATCTGCACACGTTGCGCACTGTCTATACGTTCAATAATTTTTTCAAACTGTTTAAAATCAAGGCGTTTCGTTGTTTCTGTGATGGAATAATTTTTCTCTAATGCCAGCTTCTGCGCGACCACCATCAAGCTATCCGTTTGAGTAATACGGTTATGCAACGCACTGTGAGGCTCCCCCAACTCTTGCTGTTGGCGGCCAATGATTTCACTCAACGCCAATTTCAGCGCGGGATACCCCTTTACACCTAATTTTTGACTAAACTTCACAATAGCGGATTGACTGATCCCCAACTGCTCCGCTAACTGCGAAGACGACAGTTTCAGCACATTTTCCGGACTTTCTAAGATAAATTGTGCAATTTTGCGTTGATTTTCCGCTAATCGCGGCAAGAGGTACGTGATGGTATCGAGTAGTGTCATAGTAGCCCTCAAAAAGGTAAAGCCTCATCAACAGAATAAATTTACAAATAAATTATTCCTTCAATAAAAACTCAATGCTTGTCATTTAATCATTTAAATTCAAATAAATATTATTTTATCGAGCAATAAGCGACCAAATTTATTCGCTTATATTGGCAACAGAGAATAGATAGTACCGTGATAACCATCACATCAAAGGAATAAATAATTCCATAGCATACCCCCATGATACGTTTAAGGAGTTATTACTATGTCGATTGATTTAAGCAAGATGGTCACGGAAAGCCGTAACGAAGCCAGTACCCACATTGACCAATTATCTACCATTGAAATGCTTCAAGTAATCAACAATGAAGATAAAAAAGTCCCTTTGGCTGTCGAAAAAACCTTACCGCAAATTGCAGAATTGGTCGATAAAGTTGCGGCAGCTTTCCAGCAAGGTGGTCGTCTGATTTATTCCGGTGCAGGTACTTCGGGACGTTTAGGGATCCTCGATGCCAGTGAGTGTCCACCGACCTATGGAACCCCTCATGAACAAGTTATTGGGCTGATTGCTGGTGGTCACCAAGCCATCTTCCGTGCAGTTGAAAATGCGGAAGATAAACCCGAGTTAGGAGAGCAAGACTTAAAGAATATCGATTTTAATCAAAAAGATATTCTAGTTGGCATCGCCGCTAGTGGTCGCACGCCTTATGTTCTGGGAGCCATGAAATATGCTCGCTCCTTAGGTGCAACCGTTGCCTCAATTAGCTGCAACCCTGATAGCCCTGTTTCCCAAGCTGCTGACATTGCCATCACCCCGATTGTGGGTGCTGAAGTTGTCACTGGCTCTTCGCGCATGAAAGCGGGAACCGCACAAAAACTGATTTTAAATATGATCACCACAGGGGCGATGATCCGCATCGGTAAAGTCTTTGGCAATTTAATGGTAGATGTGGAGGCAACTAACGCCAAGCTCATTGAACGCCAGACTAAGATTGTGATGGAAGCAACTGAATGTGACCGCCAAAGCGCAGAATCTGCATTACAACAATGTGATAGACACTGTAAGACAGCGATTTTGATGATTTTATCTGGCTTAAATGCCGATGAAGCTCGTCAATTGCTCGCTAAAAATCATGGCTTTATTCGCACTGCCCTCAACATCGCAAAATCCGTCTAATCAGCGGATCTCTATGAGAGAAACAGTATGGCTAAAATAACAAATGAAATGATACAGCAGCTCCTGCAACACGTGGGGGGCGGTCGTAATATCAAGCAGTGCGGTAACTGCATGACGCGTTTACGGCTCACCTTACATGATGATCAGTTTATCGATAAAACCGAAATCAAAAAAATCCCCGGCGTACTGGGCGTGATTGAAAGTGACGACCAGCTGCAAATTGTTTTGGGTCCAGGAAAAGCCCAAACAGCCGCGGATTTAATGAAGCAAATGTTAGAAAATGGCGAAGCGGATGAAGCTCATGACGCTAACGCGACCCAAGATCTGAAAGAGATTGCTTCTGCCAATAAACAGCAGATGAAAAAGAAACAAACCAGCGCCGTTCACCGCTTTCTATCTAAATTTGCGACTATTTTTACGCCATTAATTCCGGGCTTTATTGGCGCAGGTCTATTAATGGGCTTGGCGTCATTGCTCACATTATTATCGGCGAACCAAAACTTATTCCCTGCGGATTCAACCCAACTTGCCCATCTCAAAAGCTTAATTGCGTATATGAGTGTATTCGGTAAAGGGTTATTCACCTTTATGGGATTGTTGATTGGTTATAATGCCCAAAAAGCGTTTGGGGGAAGCGGTGTTAACGGTGCCATTATCGCTGCGCTGTTTATTTTAGGTTACGACCCGGCGGCCACTAAAGGCTTCTATTCCGGCATGACAGACTTCTTTGGTTGGTATATCGACCCGAGAGGCAACATTATCGGGATCCTAATTGCCTGTATTTTTGGTGCTTGGGTTGAAAAACAAGTACGCAAAATTATTCCAGCCAGCTTGGATATTATTCTAACCTCAACGATTACGCTGTTAATCGTCGGTGCTGCGACCTTTGTTTTCATTATGCCTATCGGTGTGTGGTTATTCGAAGGAATGTCTTGGCTATTCATGCATTTAAACGGAAACCCTATCGGCACAGCCGTCTTAGCGGGTCTGTTCTTAATTGCGGTAATGTTCGGTGTCCACCAAGGCTTTATTCCGGTGTATGTCGCGTTAGTTGAAGCTCAAGGGTTTAACTCGTTATTCCCAATCTTAGCGATGGCGGGTGCGGGTCAAGTAGGCGCCGCATTAGCGCTGTACGTGAAAGCCAAAAAAGGCTCTGTTACCCGTAGTCAAATTGGTGGTGCCCTATTCCCCGGCTTCTTAGGCATTGGTGAACCATTAATTTACGGGGTGACGTTACCGCGCGTGAAACCGTTTGTCACCGCTTGTTTAGGGGGCGCTGCTGGTGGTTTCTTTATCGGAGCGGTCGCGTGGATGGGTTTACCTGTTGGGTTAAATACTGTATTCGGTCCTTCAGGGCTAATCGCTATTCCGTTGATGACGTCAGATCAAGGCGTGCTTCCTGCAATGGCAGTGTATGCAGGCGGTGTCTTAGTCTCTTATCTATGCGGGTTTATTTTCACTTATCTATTTGGCAGTAAAAATGTCGATTTGGACTAGAGAATAGTGTGGATTGAAAAGCAAAAAGGCACCTAACGTGCCTTTTTTCTCGTAGAAAAACTTACTCCAGCCAAATTAACGGTACACACGCTGCGGTCAGTATCCCCATCACTAGGTTAAAAATAAACCATGCGCGGCGGCTACGTAAGAAAACTCCGATCAAGGAACCAAAGCCCATCCAAATCAAGCCCGCGACGAAATTCACAATCACAAACGCGATGCTCATCACGATAATAGACTGAGTAAATAACTCGCCTGGAAGACTAAAACTCCCTACTGCGCCTAGCCCCATCATCCATGCTTTCGGGTTTAAGAACTGCAACAGTCCGCCTTGAAACCAAGTAACGCTTTTAGAGGCTTTACTGTCTGTTTTGAGTGGCTCGTAACTGGCAGTGGCTGTTTTCCACGCTAGCCATAATAAATAAACGCTACCAATGATTTTCAGCACAATATGAATTGCAGGATATAATAGTAATAGCGCGGCAACACCGAAGGCAGACAAATATAAAATTGACTGCATGCCCAGCATTATTCCTAATAATAATCCGATACTGCGACGAAAACCGTAGTTAGCTGCACAAGAGGTCAACAACATGTTGTTAGGGCCGGGTGTAACTGCTGCAATGAATAAAAACGTAAAAAGCGAAAAAATTAGCCCCAGAGTCATTTATACTATGTTCCTCAACCTAAATTTGTTTCTAGATTTGTTTACTTGCATCACAGAAAAATAACAGTATGTTATGTCACTCACAAGCGTTCCACTAAATAAAAAATAAGGCCATGTCAGAAAATTTCCGCCCTATGAGTTGGGCAAAGAACCCACATCTCCAAACCTTATTGCCAAGGATCTTTCGCCGTACCCCGAAAATTATCCCAACATGGCAGCGATTAGAATTGCCTGACGGTGATTTTATCGATCTTGCTTGGAGTGAAAACCCAGAACAAGCGAGCGAAAAGCCTCGTTTAGTGATTTTTCATGGGTTGGAAGGAAATTTTAAAAGCCCCTATGCCCACGGGATGTTAGAAAGCGCCCAGAAACAAGGGTGGCTCGGCGTGATCATGCATTTTAGAGGATGCAGTGGTGAACCTAATCGCCAAAAACGTATTTACCATTCCGGTGAAACCAGTGATGCACGCTATTTTTTACATTGGCTAAAACAGACATGGGGTGATGCCCCCACCGCCGCGGTAGGCTATTCCCTTGGCGGTAATATGCTCGCCTGTTATTTAGCTGAAAACGGTGAGAATGCTGAATTAGATGCTGGCGTCGTTGTCTCGGCGCCATTAATGCTTGAAGCCTGCTCCATGAAAATGGAGAAAGGAATTTCTCAGCTCTATCAACGTTACCTATTAAATGGATTGAAACGTAACGCCACCCGCAAACTGGTGCGTTATCCGGGTTCACTTCCTCTTAATTTGTTGCAGCTTAAACAGTTAAAACGCATTCGTGAATTCGATGATGTGATCACCGCGCGTATTCATGGTTTTGATGATGCTGCGGATTATTATCAAAAATGCAGTGCGCTACCTAAGTTATCTCAAATTACTAAGCCAACCCTGATTATTCACGCGAAAGACGACCCGTTTATGGCGCCCGAAGTCGTGCCTGATTTAAGACATTTACCCGAAAATATTGAATACCAAATGACGGAGCATGGTGGGCACGTCGGGTTTGTCGGCGGCAGTTTTAGAAAACCACAAATGTGGTTAGAAACTCGCATCCCTCTGTGGCTAACTGCGTATTTGAATGAGCAAAAATCATGATTATTCCGTGGAAAGATCTCGCCCCTGAAACGCTTGAAAATCTTATCGAGAGTTACGTTTTACGCGAAGGAACTGATTATGGCGTTCACGAAAAAAGCTTACAGGACAAAGTGGATGATGTGAAACGGCAGTTAGTTTCCGGCGAAATTGTGCTAGTCTGGTCTGAGTTACATGAATCGGTAAATTTCATGCCTAATAACCAGTTTCGCCCGTAGCGCTGTTTCTCAAAAATAGTGGTCATGGCGTAAAACAGGGAGTCCACTATGTCGAAGAAGCATCCGATTATTGCAGTGACGGGTTCGAGTGGCGCAGGAACAACCTCAACGAGCCAAGCTTTTCGTAAAATTTTCCATCAATTAAATATCCGCCCTGCCACCCTTGAGGGGGATAGTTTTCATCGTTATACCCGTCCTGAAATGGATATGGCTATTCGTAAAGCTCGCGAGCAAGGGCGCCATATCAGTTATTTCGGCCCAGAAGCCAATGATTTTTCTCTACTGGAACAAACCCTCATTGATTATGCCCAAACGGGTGGCGGTCAATCTCGGAAATATTTACACACTTACGATGAAGCCGTGCCTTATGGTCTACAACCCGGCACATTTACGCCATGGGAGCCATTACCCGCTAATACCGATGTGCTGTTTTATGAAGGATTACATGGTGGCGTAGTCACCCCAGAGCATGATGTTGCTCAGCATGTTGATTTACTTGTCGGTGTAGTACCGATTGTTAACCTTGAATGGATCCAGAAATTGATCCGCGATACCACCGAGCGAGGGCATTCTCGTGAAGCCGTAATGGATTCTGTAGTCCGTTCGATGGGGGATTATATTAACTATATTACACCACAGTTTTCTCGTACTCATATTAACTTCCAACGGGTTCCTACCGTTGACACCTCTAACCCTTTCTCTGCTAAAGCAATACCTTCACAAGACGAAAGTTTTATCGTTATTCGCTTTAGAGGATTAGAGCAGATCGATTTTCCTTATTTATTATCCATGTTAAATGGCTCATTTATTTCAGCGATGAATACCATTGTAGTACCCGGTGGGAAATTAGGACTCGCAATGGAGCTTATTATGATGCCATTAGTGGAAAAGCTAATGAAACAGCGAAATGGGTAGTTTGACACTCTCATTAAAGAGATAAATAACAAGATGCTTATCTTAATTATCGATAAGCATCTTAATATCAAGAAAACAATTACGGCGCTTTAATTTCGAAACTATGAGTCACGTTAACCGTTTTTTCTAGCATGATAGCAACGGAACAATATTTTTCAGCCGAAAGTTGAACCGCACGCTCCACCACTTTGTCCGTTAATTCACGTCCCGTCACAATGAAGTGCAGGTTGATATCCGTAAAATAACGAGGGGCTTCTTCACGACGCTGTGAAGTTAATTTCACTTCACAATCAACAATATCCTGACGACCTTTTTGCAGAATAGAAACCACATCAATCGCACTGCATCCGCCTGCCGCCATTAAAACCATTTCCATCGGACTCGGTGCTTTATCGCCCGCATTACCATCCATCATGATTTGATGACCTGATGCCGACTCACCTAGAAAAGAGAGCCCTTCAACCCACTTTACGCGTGCTTCCATTTTTATTCCTCTCGAAAATAGTGATATTTATCGTCACATTGTTCCATATCTCTAGACAATGTTATATCAGCATTATTAGGCTGAAGCGATACAGGGAAGACTTTCGGCATTGGATATGATACAAACAATGGTCAGTTGATAGGATTAAGATCAAAACTCAACGATTTAATTGATTATATTATACAATTGATATTAATTTACGTTAGCCTAGAGCAGCATTAATAATAGGCATCAATGTGACTTAGTATGCTAAGCTAGACACTTTAAAGTCAGCCTTTCCCTACTTTTCGAAAGGTTGCAATAACATACAGAGGATAACGCTAATGGTTCTCGGCAAGCCACAAACAGACCCTACTCTTGAATGGTTTTTGTCACACTGCCATATTCATAAGTATCCATCCAAGAGCACTCTGATCCATCAGGGTGAAAAAGCAGAAACCCTTTACTACATTGTTAAAGGTTCAGTGGCTGTTTTAATCAAAGATGAAGAAGGCAAGGAAATGATTCTCTCTTACCTCAATCAGGGAGATTTCATTGGCGAACTTGGGTTATTTGAAGAAGGGCAAGAACGTACTGCGTGGGTTCGCGCGAAAGTTGCTTGCGAAGTCGCGGAAATTTCTTACAAGAAATTCCGTCAGCTGATTCAAGTCAATCCAGATATCCTGATGCGCCTTTCTGCGCAAATGGCAAGTCGTTTGCAAACCACATCCGAAAAAGTGGGTAACCTTGCATTCTTAGATGTTACTGGTCGTATTGCTCAAACATTGTTGAATTTAGCTAAACAGCCTGATGCGATGACTCACCCAGACGGTATGCAAATCAAAATTACTCGTCAGGAAATCGGTCAAATCGTAGGTTGTTCTCGCGAAACTGTCGGTCGTATTTTAAAGATGCTGGAAGATCAAAACTTAATCTCCGCACACGGCAAAACGATTGTTGTTTACGGCACTCGCTAATTTACCTGTCAGCCTCACCTTTCTTGGTGAGGCTTCGTATTGAAATAGCTTTATACTTCACGTACAAAGCTATTTTTTTACTTATAGCTCAGTTTATATCGTCTCAGTAACGAGTGTCGTTTCTTTATATTCTTCTAGCTAATTATCGAACTAAGATAGTGAGAGTTAATCATTATTTGGAGATTATTAGTTATGCCACATATTTCCCAGAATTCTACAAAATCAACACCACTTAACACAATCAATAAGAAAAGTAGTTCAGAAGAAAACCTTGTTACGAAAAATAAATCTTCTCTAATAGAGCCTCGTACAAAAACACCTTTTATATCTCCTGACTTATTAGCAAAAGCAAATGAAATCTCCAATGTAATTAAAAGTGGTATGAATACTGAATATTTACTTCCTAGTCAGTTTATTAAATTCCCAGTTAATCAGGAAAAAGCTATTCTAACAGATATATATACGCTCCCACCTTATAAAGATAATAGAAATCACTCAGCACCACTCTCTATTATTAATTTAGACAAAAACAATACTTCACCAAAAGACATTAAATGGGATAACACACCAATGGAAATCAGCAATTCAAGCAAACAAACAGTGAATATAAAAAATAGCCATTTTTTAATTAAAGATTTTGGCATCAATAAGTTAAAGCATTTTTTCTATGAATCTATTGAGAAAGTAAAATCAACAGGGAAAATTCAAGCTTTAGTCATTGTGAACAAAATAATTCCCAGAGAAAAAGATTTATACAACGTTAAGTTTTATAATAAAGAAGGAACGGTTGAAATACAAAAAACTCACAAAGAAAATGTAGCAATGCTAAACGACGTAAAAAACCCACCAATATCATTTACAGGCAAGGAAAAATATAAATTTAATAAAATCAAAGATCTACAGAGTGTAATTCGCACCCTAGAAAAGGACATACTCAAAATAAAAAAAACTAATCCCGAAAATATCGGCAACTTACAAAGTGAATTTAATTATACAAAATCTTTCAAATACTTAATTGACGAATGCATTCTATCACCGAATGATCAAAGAGATGAAAAATTCGACGCCACTATTGAAACGATGAACAGAGTTGTTAATGAATTAAAAAATGAACGTGACAATTTTAAAGGAAATCAAAATTCAAGCATAAATATCACCGTTGAAAACAACATTTATAAGAGTAATGGTAGCTTAAGCTCCAATTCATCCAGCTATTTTTCAGAAATAACGGAGGAATCAGAATATAGTTCAGAAGAAATAACAAAGATGCATATAGAAAACGAACATATTACCACTCAAAAAAATAATGAGTTAAAAAGCAAAAAAGCAGAAAATACAGAGGCACCTCAGAAAAAAACACATTCTGTCGTGAATTCAAAGAAAAAAACATATCAATCTAATAAAATAATACATATCAATAGAGCAACTATATTACGAGACAAGCATATTAGCAAAACGTTTAATTTAAATGAAAATCCACAAAAAAAAATATTAAACGATGGGAAACTAAATACTAAAGAATTAGATGCAAATTTTGAAGAAATCCAAAAAACCTTACATGATATAAATGTTCTAGGCGAAGAAATAGTCAATGAAAAAGCTCACTCTGCGATGCTTAAAACGGAACTAGCTAAGCTTAAATAGCGAGTAACAGCTTGATAAAATGCTCAGTGACAGAGGCAAATTCGTCTCTGTCACTATAAAAATACAATTAACCCAACAGTTTACTAATTGCCGTTTCTAACTTCGCCATACCGCTATTAATTTCATCTTCAGAAATAATCAGTGATGGTGTAAAGCGCAATACATTTGTACCCGCATTCAGCATCATCAGCCCTTCAGCCGCGCAAGCTTGTAGAATATCTTTTGAGCGATTCAGTAATTTGCCATTTAGTTCTGCACCAATTAATAAGCCCATTCCACGAATTTCAGCAAAAATGCCATATTGGTCATTAAGCTTGTTTAAATGGGCGACAAATAACTCACGGCGCTTAGCAACCCCATCAAGTACTTCATCGGTATTGATAATATCAAAAGCGGCATTACCCACCGCACACGCCAGCGGATTACCACCATAAGTGGTTCCGTGTGAGCCCACTTCCATAGTCTTAGCAATTTCAGCGGTTGTAATCATCGCACTAATCGGGAAGCCGCCGCCGAGGGCTTTTGCTGTGGTTAAAATATCGGGAACGACATCATAGTGCATATAAGAGAATAATTTCCCCGTACGCCCCATTCCACTTTGCACTTCGTCAAAAATAAGTAATGTATTATTTTCATCGCAAAGCTTACGAACTCCTTGCAGAAATTCTGATGTTGCTGGGGTTACCCCGCCTTCCCCTTGAACTGGCTCCAAAACCACTGCACAGGTATTTTCATCGATCACGGCTTTAACGGCATCAAGGTCATTAAAAGGCACATGAATAATATCCGCAGGCTTTGGACCAAAACCATCTGCATATTTCGCTTGTCCACCGACTGAGACAGTAAATAATGTTCTGCCGTGAAACGCTTGCTTGAATGCAATGATCTTCGTTTTATATGGGCTATATTTGGTGATGGCATAACGACGCGCTAACTTGAATGCGGCTTCATTCGCTTCAGAGCCAGAGTTCACAAAAAATGCACGGTCTGCAAATGTTGCTTTGGTTAATTTTTGAGCCAGCTTTAACGCCTGCTCATTGGTAAAAACATTGCTCACATGCCACAGTTTTTCGCTTTGTTCACGAACAGCAGCGACTAAACTTGGATGGCAATGACCCAGCGCTAAAACCGCGATCCCACCTGCAAAATCAATATATTCTTTACCTTGCTGATCCCAAACGCGACTACCTTCGCCTTTAACTGGAATAAATTCAGCTGGCGAAAAAATAGGTAACATAACCTGATCAAAAGTTTGCCGATTGACTGCGTGTTGTTCTGACATACCCCTCACCTGCTCTTTATCGAATGCCTAAGTGAAAATATAAGCATCAAATATGAATAAAAAATCAATAAAGAGCAATAGGCAAGGGTAAAATATGCATAATTAATTTTGCTATTCGCGAAAATCAACTACTAATATTTGAGAAAATTACTCAACAACTCATGACCTTGTTCGCTGAGAATACTTTCAGGATGGAATTGAACCCCTTCAATTGGCAGGGTTTTATGGCGGATCCCCATAATTTCATCGATATCTCCATTATTCAGTGACCATGCGGAGACATCAAAAGAGGCTGGTAGTGTTTCTGCCGCAATCACTAAAGAGTGATAGCGAGTGACCGTTAAAGGCCGATTCAGTCCTTTAAATACCCCTTGATGATTATGGTGGATAGATGATGTTTTGCCGTGCATCACTTCTCTCGCTTTCACGACAGAGGCACCAAAAGCTTGCCCAATGGCTTGATGACCTAAGCAGATCCCCAAAATGGGCACTTTTCCGGCAAAATGTTTTATCACTTCCAGAGAAATCCCTGCCTCATCAGGCGTGCAAGGACCCGGTGAAATGACCAAATGGGTTGGAGCCAATTGTTCAATTTCTTCAATGGTAATTTCGTCATTACGTTTCACCAGCACTTCCGCCCCTAGTTCGCAGAAATATTGGTATAAGTTGTATGTAAATGAATCGTAATTATCAATAAGTAAAAGCATAGTAGCCTATCCGACTGATTTTTATCATTATAAGTTTTTTTGTTTATGCATAATTCGTGGCGGTTAGCAATTAGAACGCGTCCCAAAAACCATAAATTATCACAAAGGGCGGCTATCATAGCACAGCCAAGACAGGAAAATAGCCTATTTACGTCAAGTAACCCACTTTCAGTACAAAATTTCCATATAAAAATCATGGGATTATATTCACAAGAATATAACAACATTCAAAATTTGATAATAATTGCTTTAAATACAATGGAATAAAATAGCAGCAGCCAGACTAAATTAGATTGCCCTTCATGTTGTGTATTTCATGTACAATATTTTTTTCACTCTAAAATAAGCTCCATATTTAGTGCTAATTTTAGAGGTTGCTATGTATATGTATACCAAAACGCTTCTTGCTAAAAAAACATCATCAATTAGCGAATTTAAAAAAACCCCTCCGCCGCAATGAATGAATCAAATGGAGAGCCTGTTGCCATTTTGAGCCACAACAAAGCGATCTTCTACTGCGTACCTACCGATTTATTCGAGCTAATGGTAGAAAAACTTGGCGATCAACTCCTATTAGAAAAAGCAATCGCACGCATGGATGATGATGAAATAGAAGTGAGTTGGGATGACTTATAATGGAAAGAGTGTAAGAAAAAATGCAAAGAAAGGCTTTGTAGATAAGAGGATGATTGCAATAAACCACCCTCTTTATTAGAAATGATATTAAGGCTTTTTAATCACTTCCGCGGAAATAATCGTAATAGGTTCAACAGGAACATTTTGATATGGGCCTACGTTCTCTGTTTTCACTTTAGAAATTTTGTCTGCAACATCCATTCCTTTAACGACTTTACCAAATACCGCATAGCCGAAATCACGTTGCCCATGATCTAAAAACGCATTATCAGCAACATTAATAAAGAATTGGCTGGTTGCACTGTCTTTATTTGCGCTACGAGCCATTGAAATAGTGCCACGTAAATTACGTAATCCATTATCAGCTTCGTTAGCGATTGGTGCACGGGCTTGTTTTTGCTGCAATTCTTTATTAAAACCGCCGCCTTGGATCATAAATCCAGGAATAACACGGTGGAAGGTTGTACCGTTGTAATAGCCTTCATTAACATATTGCAGGAAGTTTTCAGTACTAACAGGGGCTTTTTTACTATTGAGTTCTAATTCAATATTACCTGCGGAGGTGACTAATTTAACGTAAGTTTCACCCGCGGCTAATGCAAGAGAAGTTGTGCTCATTGCACAGATTGCCAATAATGGCACAAAAATTCGTTTCAACATTCAAGATCCCTTTTGTTAATACCCAAAAACATATTAATGCCCAATTCTAGAGCGAAGCGGGAGTAATTGCTAAAGATTTACCTATATTTACGCCAAATAGTTAAATTTTGCTGAATTAAATTAATTGTAGAGCCATTTAATGAAAAAACCTTCGCTTAATGTCATTCTCAAATAGATATCGCACCAAATATCCCCCTTTTGTTGTTTGTATGCTATTCAGTCGCTATAATCCCCCAGCCTTTTGAGGCTACTCAGGGAGAACCACCAATGGCAATTAAAAACCACAACTACCACATGACAAAATTTGTCATCAGTGCCCCCGATATCCGTCATCTACCAAAAGATACGGGAATTGAGGTGGCGTTTGCTGGCCGATCTAACGCGGGCAAATCCAGTGCATTAAATGCATTAACACAGCAAAAAAGCTTAGCGCGAACCAGTAAAACACCGGGAAGAACTCAGCTTATCAACCTGTTTGAAGTTGAAGAGGGCATTCGCCTAGTTGACCTTCCGGGCTACGGTTATGCCGAAGTACCTGAAGAGATGAAGCGCAAATGGCAGCAAGCTCTCGGTGAATATTTACAGAAAAGAGAATGTATCAAAGGGTTAGTGATTTTGATGGATATCCGTCATCCATTAAAAGACCTCGATATGCAGATGATCGAATGGTCAGTCGCCATGAGCATTCCTGTTCTTGTTCTACTCACCAAAGCGGATAAGCTCGCTTCAGGCGCAAGAAAGAAACAGTTAATGGAAGTTCGCCAAGCATTAGCGCCGTTATCAGTGGAAGGCGATATTGAAGTGGAATATTTTTCTGCACTGAAAAAAATGGGTATCGATAAATTACGTATCAAACTCGACAGTTGGTACAGTAACGCCGCAGAATAATCTTTTCATTCCTTGTACGCCCATTCGGCGTACAACGGTCTATGCCGTTAGCGCATCAAAATTTATGCAAAAAAAATGCTCCAGTCAAAAACTTGACTGGAGCAGCTAATATTCAGCTAAATCCGATTACGTGAAGTAAAAGGTCTGAAAGATAGAACATCTTACCTCTGTACCCTACGCCTGATAATGTACTTTATTTTCCGCTCGAAAAAAAGGCTTTTTGTAGTTTTTTTTCAAAGCTTACTACGATTCAGCCCTGCAAATTGCCTAATAATTCGTTAAAAACGTATTTTTACTACATATTTATGAGATCTAAGTCGCATAATAACAACCTTAGCTATCCCAACGATATATTTAAAATTCAGTGTTTTACCCATGAATTATGTGCAATTTAAAGGGAATAAAACGCCTCCAAATTTCTGCGTAAATACCACTATAAAAAATATTCTAAGCATAAAAAAACACCCCAAAAATTGTCACCAACCTTTGGGGTGCCTTACATTATCTTCTACTTAACTCTTAGCTTTTGCTTTTGCTTTT